>JAGGYC010000071.1 GCA_021162745.1 Desulfuromonas sp.
ACTGTCTAAAATAACAAGGTTTTTGAAGGCGCGGCCACGCACTATGTCTCAATTGTCAACGAATTTTTTGAAATTATTGTTGGGTTTCTTCCTTTCGCTAAGTGGAACAGAACTCTAAAGTCCAGTCCAACGTAGTCAACAAAATTAAATATGGGGTCAAACCATCCCATTATTTTTAAATGAAAATATCTGCGATCCCTTCATGCCGATCTCTCGGTTGAAATCGGTGATTCAGTCCGGCGAAAAGATAGTGTAAACAATTGTGGCATTGATTATGCAATATCGCTAAAGATTGATTTTTTTGGTCAGAGGTATCTATCATGGACAATGGTATTGGCTGTTTAGTAGATAGGGAGATCGTATGTTCAATAAGCAGGTGCAGGAGATGCGACAGCTCTGGGAGCGTTATGTTACTGACCAGGTTCTGGATACGCAACGGTTGCGCCCTCATGTCGCTGCATCCTGGCAGCGCTGTTTTCAACTGAACATCAATCCCTATGGTCCTCCGCAGCAGCGTACGGTTAAGGCCGTGGATCAGAACTGGAGTCTGGATCGGCTGCAGGACCTGATCAAGGTTTCCCAACCGGTGATGGAAAACCTCCACAATTTTGTCGGAGATTCAGGGTTTCAGGTCGTTCTTGCCGGCAGCAACGGTTATATCTTGTCGCTACTGGGGGGCAACTCCGGCGAAGATGATGGTTCGGCAACCCTCTTTTTGCCGGGAGATGATTGGAGCGAGCCGGTTCGTGGCACCAATGCCATTGGTACCTGTCTGGTTGAACAGAAGCCGTTGCAGATTCATGGTTGTGAACACTATTGTGAAATAAATCATTCGCTGAGCTGTAGTGCGGCACCGATTTTTGAACCCGATGGTGCGCTGATCGGAGTACTGAATGTCAGTGGTGAATGTCAGTTCGACAGTTTGCACACCCTGGGGATGGTGGCCGCCGGGGCCAATGCCATTGAAAATCAACTCCGTCTCTTACGCACCCGCAACAAGCTGCGTGCCGCATATAAGTATTCCACCACCATTACCAACGCCATGTCTGAAGGGCTGGTGACCGTTGATAACGATGGCAATATCACCAAGATGAATGATGCTGCCGCGCAGATTCTGAACGTTGTCGCATCCGAAGTCGTTGGCTTGAATGTGGGCACGCTGCTGGGTGATGATTTGCCGATTGTCGATCTGCTTAAAAACGGGGTCAGCTATGAAGAGCGCGAGGTGATTCTTGAATCAAAAGGGCTGCGCGTGTTCAGTTCCGGCTGCCTGCTCTATGATGATCAGGGCAACAATACCGGTGCCGTGGCGGTGATTCGTGCTCCCGCTGGCGGGATGAAAGCAAAGCCCAAATCTCGGCGCAAGAGTGTGTCCATGAGCACCCGCTACACCTTTGATGAGATCATGGGCCACGGTAAGGTGATCAGTGAGGCCAAGCGCCGTGCCAAGATTGCCGCTCAGAGTCCATCGACGGTTTTACTTCAGGGGGAAAGTGGTACCGGTAAAGAGATGTTTGCCCAGAGTATCCACCGCTGTGGTAATCGCAGTGATCAGCCGTTTGTGGCCATTAACTGTGCGGCAACGCCTGAAACCCTCATCGAAAGTGAACTGTTCGGTTACGAAGAGGGAGCCTTTACCGGTGCCCGCAAAGGGGGCAAGCTGGGCAAGATTGAGCTGGCCGACGGCGGCACTCTGTTCCTGGATGAGATTGGCGATATGCCGCTGCATACCCAAGTTAAGCTGTTACGGGTGTTGCAGGAACGCAAGCTGTCCCGCGTTGGTTCAAATAGCGAGATTGAGGTGGATATTCGGGTGATCGCCGCCACCCATAGGAATCTTTCTCAGGAGATCGAAGCGGGCCGTTTCCGAACCGATCTCTATTTCCGTTTAAACGTGCTGTGTATCACCATCCCATCGTTGCGCGATCGTCTCGAAGATCTGCCACTGCTGATCAATGCCCTTAGCGACCGGTTGTCGAGCAAGCTGGGGCGCTCGGAAATCACCATTGCCGATTCCTTTCTCAAGGCCAGCTATGTTCACCCCTGGCCGGGCAATATCCGTGAACTGGAAAATGTTCTGGAGCGGGCGATCAATATGGCCGATGAGGATGGGGTGTTGACCGCTGAGTTGATGGAGTTGCAACCCGGAACGCCTAAGGGCGATACCGGGCGCCACGACCAGGTGAGGCCGTTAAAGGAGGTGGAGCGCGAGATGATCATTATGGCTCTGGACAAGTCGTGCGGCAATATTGTCAAGGCGACCCAGATGCTCGGCATCAGCCGCAACACCATGTACCGTAAAATTAAAGAATACGATATCGAACTCTAGTACACTGTCCAACTTAAATTATTTGGTAATGGTCCCCGTTTGTCGCCGCCGAATGTAATGAGCGTCAACGAGGATGGTTGCCCCCAAACTGTTTGAGCGCAGCGAGTTTTTTCGGGTTCCTCGGTGGTAGCGATTGGAGAGAGGGAACCCGCAGGGCAAGACATTCGAGGCCGCGTACCCCGGATTACTTCAGCCAATGGTGCCGTTTAGCAACAAGAAAATATTGATTAAGATGCCATAACCCAAGATCCAGTTCGCGGGTTTCGTCCCGCAGCCGACACACTTTCTTTGCAAAGCCCCAAAGAAAGTGAGCAAAGAAATGGCTTTTAAAACTGGCCCTCCGGGGGTCGCAGACCCACTGACGATGAGTCGTTTTCCGTTTTGCTTCACCTTGGCGGCAAGTCGCCCTTTAGGTCGACTGAGTTTTCTCTTTTTCTGGGCTACGGAATTGAGTAACTTGATTGTTTATCGCTCTCTACTCTACTGGCACCGTTATGCAGAACCCTGTTGGAGTGACACCATTGTTCGTCTGTTCATCTAACTAATCATGATTTGACAGCGTCTGCATATTATGCAA
>JAGGYC010000114.1 GCA_021162745.1 Desulfuromonas sp.
ATGAAACACATCCGTTAACGGCCTGCCTTTGCCTTGCATAACGCTCCAGCCCGTCAACCTTTCAGCGACAGGATTCATGCGGGTGATATTGCCCTGGGTGTCCGTGGCAATGACGGCATCGCCGATGGAATCAAGGGTGGTCTGCAGGTTCTCTTTTTCAGTGAAAAGATGTTGCCGCGCGATAACCTTATCCTGCAACATGGTGTTGACATCGCCCGCCATCTCGTAGAGCTCTTTAAAGCGGATCAGGCTGCGATCAATCGCCTTATCGACGGACGATGCCTGTTCGATAGAAGTGACAAACAGGGAGAAGTCACCCAGCAGGCGCCGACTGATGATGTGAAACAGCAGCAGAAACAGGAAGAGCAGCACGACTGTTATTGTCAGGGTGTTTTGTATATCACTTCCCAGTTGATGATTCAGTTCCGTTTGCAATTGGGCAATCTGGGTTTCCACATCATTCAGGTAAACACCGGCACCGACCATCCATCCCCATTGTGCAATCCCTTTAATAAATGATGCTTTGGGTGATGTTTGTTTCGTTGACGGTCTGTTCCAGGCGTAATAGATGAAATTACCTGCCGGATTTTCTACGGCCTTTCTTTCCTCCTGTATAACTTTTACTCCATCAGGATCGGTAAGATCCCAGACGTTCTTACCGATCAAGTGTCTCTGGGTGTCGTTCATCAACGTTGTGCCATCGTAAGAAACAACAAAGATATAATCGTCATTATTCGGACCAAAACGCATTGTTCTGATTTCTTCCAACAAATTTGCCTGGATCTGGCGTTCAATAACAGTCATACACAGACTCGTACCGATAAGCCAGTTATACGGTTCAAACCGTTTGACGAAGGATATTCTTTGATGATCTCTTTTGTCACCGTCCGGCGCAGTCCAGAGATAATCATAAAACCCTTCACCGGCTTGTTCAGCAATGGCGATCATATCTCTGAATATATATTTACCGTGGTTTTCCTGCACCTTCAGCAGGTTCGACCCTTCTAACTCCGGCTGTTCGGCAAGCAATATCGCTGTGCCGTCCAGCCTGGTGACAAAATGGCCACCATGCTGTTGATTGACGCAGATCGGTCTCAAGGCATCAATGATCAGTTGTTGGATCTCTATCGCGGGCTTTGTCAGATGATATTGCTGGTAGAGGTTTTGGGCGATGGCGTAGGCTTGGTAGGCCCGTTGTCGGGCAATCTCTTGGGTCTGTTTTTCAGTCTGTGCGCGTTGGTAATTTATCGCTGCGACAACCCGCTCCACTTCATGCTGAATCAGGGCTTTTTGCTCGGTGACATAATCGCTGCGCATGGTTGTGGCGCGTTGATTAAATTGATGGCGGCTATGTGAAATTTGCAGGACGACAATGACCACGGTTAACAGAATAAACGAGGTGATAAAGAGCACTTTAATGGTGTTTATCAGTTTGAGCCGTTTTTTCATCGCATCCTTCAGTTAACCGTCGGCAACGTAATGAATTTTTTATGTCGCGTCCTACAGTAATTTAGCAAATTCTTCGGCCGGGACGGGTTTACTGAACAGGTAGCCCTGGGCTTCATCGCAACGGAGATCGGCCAGCAATCTCTTTTGCTCTTCGGTTTCTATCCCCTCAGCGGTGATTTTCAGGTTCAAACTGTTTCCCATGGCGATAATGGTTTTAACGAGGGCATGATCCTCTGCGTTGTTTTCCATGTCGCGGATAAAGGAGCGATCGATTTTCAGCCGATGGATGGGGAACCGTTTCAGGTAGCTCAGGGATGAATGACCGGTGCCGAAATCGTCAACGGAGAGTTCAACGCCAAGGGCATTAATCTGTTCAAGAACGGCTATCGCCTCTTCAGGGTGCTGCATCATGAATCCCTCGGTGATCTCCAGCTCCAGAGCTTCGGCAGGGCAGCCTGTTTCCTGTAAAATGCGTTGCACCATTCGGGGCAGGTCCTGTTGTTGGATCTGTCGCCCGGACAGATTGACGGCTATTTTCCCCAGTTTTAGCCCTTGATTGTTCCAGTCCACCCATTGCTGACAGGCGGTGCGTAAAATCCACTCCCCCATGGCGATGATGATGCCGGTTTCTTCACTTAAGGGGATAAACTTGTCCGGCGGAATCAGCCCCATCTCCGGGTGCAGCCAGCGCACCAAGACCTCGCAGGCGATAATCTTTCCTTCGGGTAGCACCACCTGTGGCTGGTAATGGAGGATAAACTCTTTGTTATCCAGTGCTCGGCGCAGGTTGCTTTCCAGCACCACCCGTTTCAATGCCGCATCGGTCAACTCGGGAGAATAGATATGATAGCCGTTTTTGCCGCTCTCTTTGGCTTTGTGCATCGCCACATCGGCGTGGTTAAGGAGTTCATCGACATTGTCACTATCGGTCGGGAACATGGTGACCCCCAGGCTGGCGGTGACAAACAACTCATAGTTATCAATCATAAACGGTTGACTCAGGCGGTGTAAAAATTGCTCAGCACGCGTTACGGCATCATCTGTTGAGCGCACCTTATCCAGCACCAGGATAAATTCATCAGCGCTTAGGTGGGCAACGGTGTCGATGGCGCGACTGTGCTCTTTCAATCGGTCGGCCACTTCCAGAAGAATGACGTCCCCTGCCGCATGGCCCAGGCTGTCATTGATGTGTTTAAAATTATCCAGATCAATACAGAATACCGCTCCTTGGTAGTGCCCCTTTGTCGCCCGCTGAATCGAGTGCTCCAGGCGTACCTGTAGCAGCAAGCGGTTGGGTAGCCCCGTCAAGGGGTGGTGGTGGGTTTGATAATCCAGTTTCTGGATGAACTCATTCATGGTGGTCATGTCCGTGAACACCGCAACATAGTGTTTGACCTGATCGTCATCATCGTACATGGCGTTGATGGTCAGCCATTCAGGATAAACCTCGCCATCCTTTTTCTTGTTCCAGATCTCCCCTTGCCAATGGCCAGACTGCTCCAGTGCTTGCCACATGGTTTTGTAGTAAGTATCGTCGTGGCGGCCTGACTTTAACAGGCGTGGATTCTCTCCCAAGATCTCTGCTTCGCTATAGCCGGTGATCCGGCAAAAAGCGGGGTTGACCGCCTCAATGGTGCCATCCTTGTCGGTGATGGTGATCCCCTCGGTGGTGGTTTCAAACACCTTGGCCGACAGGTTCAGCTTGGCTTCCTGTTCGGTCTGCTCGGTGATGTTTTTCAGTCGGGCGACAACGCCGGACGCCGAGCCATCTTCATCGACATAGGGGGTAAAGGTGATCTGCATGTGAACCAACCCGGTGGCAGGGAAATCGATCCACGAATTGAAGGAAAATTGCTTCTTTTGTTTAAAAATAGCGTCTTGATACTGTAGATAATGTTGATAACGGTCTTGGCCGATAATTTCACTGGCGTGTTTGCCGATCAGTTTGTCCGCAGTGGTATTGTAATATTCGGCCATGACGTTATTAATAGCTAGACACATATGGTTCCGGTCGTAATAAGCGATCAGGTCGGTATTGGTTGAAAGGATCTGCTCGTAGCGAGTCAACTCTTCAAGGTGTTTTTCCCGCTCCGTAACGTCGGTGGCCAGCACGGCACAGGCGGTAATTGTACCGTCATTGTCATAGACCGGATAGATGGAGCGTGCCAGTATCCTGCCATCGGGCATATGGCGCATCGCCCTGGCGACCTTACCATTGGCCATCACCTCCAGGGTGGGGCAGTGTTCGCAGATATCGTTGCAGTCCCAGAACACCTCGTGACAAGGACGGCCGATATAGTCGTCGTTTTTGACACCGTAGATTTTACGCGCTGCTTTATTGAGCAGCTGAATTCTCAAATCCGTACCCAGCAGGATCAGCACCTCATCCATGGAGTTGGTCACATCGCGGAACCGTTTTTC
>JAGGYC010000062.1 GCA_021162745.1 Desulfuromonas sp.
ACTGGTGGCGTGACTGGTGGCGTGACTGGTGGCGTGACTGGTGGCGTGACTGGTGGCGTGACTGGTGGCGTGACTGGTGGCGTGACTGGTGGCGTGACTGGTGGCGTGACTGGTGGCATCGCCCCTGCTACTTCACCTGCTACTTCACCTGCTACTTCACCTGCTACTTCACCTGCTACTTCACCTGTTACTTCACCTGTTACTTCACCTGTTACTTCACCTGCTACTTGGGGGGTTACTGGGGGGGGTACTTGGTCCCGACCTAATCCCAACTTGGTTCCGACTGGTGGTGTCGCCCCCTCATCAACCTCCAACGCTGCCGGATGCACAGGCAAGCGAACCATGAAATAGCTATGATCTTCGTCAAAATCAAACTCCGGCACAGGTGAACCGTTGGCCTCCATGGCCCGAAAAATTTTGGGGATACCGGTAAACGACCTTCAGTAAATTCCAGTTCCTTTAAGAATTCACCGATCCGGCGGTTGCGGTAGCGGCGCGACTGAACCCGGCCCGAATGAAACTGCTCAAGCCGAACCGAACGATCCGGGCCGGGCCGGGATAGCTGAGAACCACGATTTCATCATGCATGATACGGATTTCCACCGGCTCGCGGACATCATAACCGCGATGGTAGACGGCATTAACCACGGCCTCTTCAATAGCGGTGTAGGGAACATTTTCCACGCGGGATGATTGACCAAACCGACTCTTCACTGTCATCCGGCACCAGCGGCAGATAAAAACGCACCAGTTTTTTGTCGGCTTTCACCAGTTGGAACGCCTTGTTGCGCGAACCGACTTCCACAGCAATGCGGTTCACTTCATCATCAAACACATCACACAGACGTTTGGTGAAAATCAGCGGCAGTATATAGTCTTTGTATTTGGGGGCATCCTTCGCGCCACGGATCGAACAGGCGGCGTCCCAGATCCAGGATTCGAGAGATTTGTTTTTTGTATTTGTGTCGTTCATAATTGTCTCAGTTATCGATATCGGATAGAAAAACCTCAAACAAACAGAGCATGTCGTAACGGGTGACGACTTGAGGCCTGCCTACACTTTACGTCGATATGTTTTGCGATTTAACGCTCCCACTCATTAAGGTCTTTAAGCCGCAGGTCAATACTCCAGTCATCACAATCCGTGGCCTGTTCCTGCGCCTGTTGCAGCAATTGCCGGGCTCGATTGACATCGGGTTTCAGATTGAAATCAGCAGCATCAAGACTGAGTACCGTAGCCAACACGGCATATCCCTGAGCCGAGTGCGGGTGTTGCTTAATCATCTGCTCCAGCAAGGCAAATGCTTCATCTTTTTGCCCGAGGGCCAACAACAGCAACGCCGTTGTTTCAGTGAAATTATTCACCAATACAGTATCCATTGCAGGAAACCGCTCCAAAACCTGGCGACAGAATTGCAAGTTATCCCGATCTACGTCTGGATCGCCCTGCATAAGCTGTTCGATCAGCTCCTGGTACTCCTGCAACCAGTTGCTGAAAAAGTCAAAGCCATTAAAAAAGTCGTTGCACTTTTTCTCCGCGGGATCCTGAATACTGTCGGGAAGGACAACCCGGACCTCCTGCCAGCCCCGATACCAGCATAACCGAGCCTTGTGCGACCACTCCTGATCAAGATAATAATATCCGGCGGCTATCCATTCATCAGCAAGATTCAACAGATCTGTCTCATTCGATACGCTCGTTACGAAAGAGGGGATCAATTTATCAATACAGCATTTTTTGTATTTCTTGCCACTGCCGCAGGGACAGGGATCGTTGCGACCGATTTTGCCGAATGTCGCCCGTGTTTTTTCGGTGGCTCGTTGTGTCCAGACAGCGCGTGGTTCCGACAACAAGTCCTCATCTTCCGCGAAGTTCTTCCAGTTTTTCACAAACCAGACCATCTCGCGACCGGTATTAAAGTCTTCCGTGTCCCGCCGACGTGACTCTGCTATCTCCTCCGCCGAACTGTTTAAATCGCCGATAACTTCTTCATACGATTGCGCCTCCGGATTTGCCAGCTCCTGTTGATAAGCCATCTGAATCAGCGGCAAAGCCTCCTGGACGCGCAATTCCCCCGCTATGGAAACAGCAACGTCCCAGACATAAGAATGACGCCGTTCCAGGCGTTGGCTCATCAATTCAAGACAATAATGCGCTATCTCTTCACGGGCAATCTCCCCACGGATAACCATATTCTGCAGTGCCAACAATGATTCCGAGCGGGAATATTCATAGACGGTTTCATCTTCGATCAGTTTTTTCAGGGTGTCTATCCGTCCGGCACAGGTTCGTGACAACATGACAAGCATGTCTTGTGTCAGAATATCACCGAGCAGTATATCAATCTGTACATTCGGCAAACGGAGAATCCGGATGTAGCGTTCAAAAGCAGCCTCGCAGCGCATTTCGGCGCACAGGTAAAGGGCGTAATGAAACAGCGCCGTACGTTCTTTCTCCAGCGGCTGGTTGATACGTCTGTCCAACTCCGCCAGCAGCAGCGGTTCAGCGGCCAGCCAGTTGTTGCGTATGACATCCAGAGCTTCATCCGGAACCTCGGGTTCAAAGGGTTTGAGTTTGTCGAAGGCTTGCTCCAGTGTCATATCTCTGTCTCCGTTAAGTGATATTTTTATCCCGCATATTCAAGGACGAACGAATGTCCTCCCACAATAAAGGTATCGTAACATCCGGGAAAGACCAACTGGTCAAAAATTGGAGTAGCTGTGACCTCAATCGCGACTCGATCAATACAAATCCAAGGGCTTCGCGGCTAAAGCCGTTACAGTTAAGTTATCGTAAAAATTCGCCAGAAGAAGGTGGGACCGCGATAATAGCGTAGAAACAGGTATGTAACTAAATGGTTAAAATTGGTGGTGAAGCTCATTCTGCCCACAAAGTTGAAATTGGTGCTGCCCACAGTGAATCACCAAGCGGTAATGTTTCTGTGCCATCGTATAATACAATGCCAAGCTTAAATTTATCTCCAGCGGTGTTTTGTAATCGTTTTAAGCCACGCAAGTCGTTTTGCTTTACTGTTGCAGCCCCTTTTAGTTCAACACCAACGATTTCTCCGGCAAAATTTTCGATTACAAAATCAACTTCATATTGGTCATGATCTCGATAATATAATATTTGGTATTCATCATCTGCAATGGTGGTGAATTTGAGCAATTCACTAAAAACAAAACTTTCAAGAATATTGCCGAAGCGGGTGCGATCTTGTCGAACAATATCCGGCGTAATCTTTGCCAGTGCCGAAAGTAAGCCAGAATCAATAAATTGTATTTTGGGTGTTTTTACGACTCGCTTGAGCTGGTTATTTGACCAGACACTGACCCTGCGAATCAGGTACATCTGTTCGAAAATTCCAATATATTTAGCTGCTGTCTTATGATCTAACCCTACCTGCCCCCCCAACTTGGAGTAGTTACACATCTGTCCAGCAATTTGAGTCAGAGCACTTAAAAGCCGGGGTAATTGGTCCAGCTTCTCTATGGAAGCAATATCGAGAACATCGCGTTGTATAATGGCATCAACGTATTGTTGACACCAGATTGCTCTGCGTCTCAAGGTTGCGCGGGTTATTGCTTCAGGGTAGCCACCACGTAGTACCATTTCAACGAGATCATCACCAACAACAGGGGTTGATGTTGTCGGTGGCTCTCCAGCAAAAACGAAATCAAGCCAATTGGTTGAACAGTGGTGCAATTCACTTTGAGAGAGTGGAAACAATTTAAGCGTTTCCATACGTCCGGCCAAAGAATCAGCAACGGTTGGCAGTGTCATCAAATTCGCAGATCCGGTAAGAAGAAACCTTCCTGGTCGACGATCTTCATCTATTGATTTTTTAATGGCAAGAAGTAGCTGTGGGGCTCTCTGTATTTCATCAATAACCGCACGATCTAAATTACGGATAAAGCCAACAGGATCATTGGCTGCTGCCAGCAATGTAACTTCATCGTCAAGGGTAAGGTAGCGCATCTCTTGATTGGCTATGCGTAAAACCAATGTGGTTTTACCCGACTGACGGGGACCGGCAATAAGCACAACAGGAGTGTCATCCAGTGCTTCAGTAATGCGTTTATTTAAGAATCTCGGATAGTATCTCGGATAGTGTTCAGGTGTTGTTTTCATGCCTGACAAATACCGTGCGTTTGGTATTTAGTCAACCGAAATCTGGGAAAGTCATGTCTTGAATTTGGGAAAGTATCGCGTGGTATAGATACTTTTTGTGTTTTCAATTCGCGGCGATTCAGATTCTACCCCTCATCATCACCATGAAAATACTCATACACCGCCGTCGCCGCAGCCTCCGGCAAGCTAGGCACCTGGCGTAACTCATCCAGCGCTGCCTGCTTGATCTTATTCACGCTGCCGCAATGCTTGAGTAACGCCTTGCGCCGCCCCGGCCCGATACCGGGAATCTTTTCCAGCTCCGATTCCAGACCGGCTTTGTTGCGGATTTTACGATGATGGGTGATGGCAAAACGGTGCGCCTCATCGCGCAGTCGCTCCAACATGAACAGCGCCGGTGAACCCTGACGCAACACCACCGGATTCTTGCGTCCTGGGCGGAAAAAGCGTTCCTCGCTACGTTCCACCGCCTGACCGCGCACGTTGCGCTTAACCCGGCTCTTGGCGATGGAGACCAGATCGAGCCTGGAAGCCAGGCCCAGTTGGTCGATAACATCCTCTACCATGGCCAGCTGCCCCTTGCCGCCGTCGATCAGCACCATGTCGGGCAGATCGCCCTCCGCCATGCCACGGCTCAGGCGACGGCTGAGCACCTCATGCAACGAGGCGTAGTCGTCCGAACCTTCGACGGTCTTGATGCGGAAATGGCGATAGGCGGCCTTGTCCGGCTCGCCGTCGGTGGCCACCACCATACTGCCGACACTGTGCTCGCCCTGCACGTGGGAGATATCGTAACACTCCATGCGTCGTGGCAACCGCTGCAAACCGAGGGCGTTACGAATATCTTCGAGCACGGCACTGCGTGCCTCCCGGCGGTCACCGCGTTCGCGATAACTTTCAGCGGCATTCTTAATCGCCAGCGCCAGCAGCTCGGCCCGTGCGCCGCGTTGCGGCACCTGTAGAGTGACCTTTTTACCGCGCCGGTCGCTGAGCCATTGTTGCAGGGTTTCATCGCTGCTCGGTGTCAACGGCAACAATATCGTGGGCGGGATAAGGGTATCTTTACCGTAATATTGCTGGAGAAATCCAGCCAGCAGTTCATCCTCATCCAGCGACCAACGCACGGCGTAGCTGCGCCGCCCCACCAGACGTCCGCCGCGCACGAACAGCAGGCAGACCTCCACTTCACCCCCTTCACGATGAAGACCAACGACATCGAGATCAGCACCATCGCTACTGACCACCTTCTGGTGCTCAATGGTCTGCTCGACAGCACGGATCTGATCACGCAAGCGCGCCGCCTCCTCGAAGCGCATCTCGCTGGCAGCTTCGCTCATACGCTGGCGCAGCAAATTAAGCACCTCATCATGACGACCGGACAGGAAGGCGATGACGGTATTGATCAGTTGACGATAGCCATCGCGGCTAATTTTACCGTGACAGGGTGCGCTGCACTGGCCGATCTGATAGAACAAGCAAGGCCGTTCGCGCCGCTTGCACTGACTCCAACGGTGATGACGCAACGGAAAGATACGGTACAGTTCCTTGAGAGTCTCCTTCAGTGCTCCAGCCGAGGCGTAGGGGCCGAAATAGAGAGCGCCGTCGCGGCGCACCCGGCGGACGATCTGGATACCGGGGAACTCCTCCTGCGTATCAATCCGCAACGAGACATAGGTTTTATCGTCACGCAGGTTGATATTGTAACGGGGCTTATATTTCTTGATCAGGGTGTTTTCAAGAATCAGGGCCTCTTTTTCGGTATCAGTGACAATGGTTTCAACCCGCACTACCTTACACAGCAAAAACTGGACATGGGCACGACTGTCCTCACCGCGCACGTAGTTGCGCAACCGGGCACGCAGGTTACGCGCCTTGCCAACGTAAAGTACCCGCTCATCGCTGCCGGATATCCCATACATCAGATAGACGCCGCTGGCTGTGGCGATGGTAGTTAGATCGAGATCCTGAATACTGTCCATAGTCTGTTCCCAGATGTTTTCCATCGTCCCTGATGGGCCTGTGCACTGAATGGGTCTATCGGTGACGTTAGCAACGGCCAGCGCCGCTGTAAACAGTTTTTACTGGTCTTGCCTTGTCATACTGGTATAATCACTGTTTACGCCAATTGTGTCCAGCAAGCTCGTATCCATCGGGCATGGGAAATACGGGAGATGTTCAATGAACACGTTGTGGAACAATATTTTCCGCTCGAAATTAGATGAAGAAACCTTGGGCGGTTTTCTCGCCAAGGTGCCGGTGTTTACCGAACTGGAGAAACGCGATCTCGGCTATCTGGAAAACCTCATCCATGTCCGGAACTACCGCCCCCAGGAGACAGTGTTCGAACAGGGTGATCCCGGTTCGGGGATGTATATCATCCGCAGTGGCCGGGTGGTAATCTTTACCCGTGATGACCATGACCGTGAGGAGGAACTGGCGATTCTCGCTCCCGGCGATTTTTTTGGCGAAACAACCCTGGCCTCTCCCGCACCGCGCACCGTTTCAGCCCGCACCGCAGAAAATACCGAACTGCTGGGGCTGTTTCGTTCCGACCTGCTGGCAACAGCAACCAAACATCCCGACATCGCCACCCGTATCCTGCTCGGTCTGACCAAGATGATCAGTGAACGGTTGCAGGCGGCAACCCTGGAGATTCGACGTCTGCAACAGCACAGCGACGACCAGGAATCATAGGAGATAATGCCGAAGTGACGACACTTACGCCTATGGGTGACGGCCAATGAATCTGAATAAAGCGCATTTTCTGCTGTTCTATCTGACCATGACGGCTGCCATTGCCAGTGGTCTGGCGATCTTTTCTTCCGCCTCGACCATCACGGTGCTGCTCCGTTCGGCGGCCTCGGGACTGTTTGTCCCGCTGCTGCTGGCGCTGGTGACAGCGTTTCTTCTCGACCCACTGGTCAGTTCACTGGAAAAACGTCACATTCCGCGCACCCGCGCCATCTTCTGTATGTTCTTCCTGGTAGCTGCGCTGTTTTTGTTCACCGGCAACTGGTTGATCTCCTACGCCCAGAACATGTGGGATTCGCTGTTGAGCGATTTTCCCCGCTACACCTCACAACTGGTGAACTATCTGCGCGAAGCTCAGCTGTCGTGGCAAAGCCGACTGCCGTTTATCGAACAGTACGATTTGACCGGTACGGTACGCAGTACCGCCGAACAGGCGTTATCATTCGCATTGGTTGAAACACCAAAATCCGCCCTCAAGCTCGGCAGCCTGATGGTTCTGGTACCAATCTTCTCATTTTTCTTTTTGCGCGACGGCAACAACATCATGCGCGGCTTGGTGTCACTGGCACCGAATCGCTACTTTGAGATGGCCCATGACCTGTCATTTCTCGTCAGTCGGCAGATGGCTCAATTCATCCGTGGCCGGATTATCGAAGCCGCCATCATTGGCGCTGTGGTGACCATCGGCCTCAGCCTCACCGACATCCGCTATGCCCCGCTGCTCGGCCTGTTTGCCGGCATTACCAATCTGATCCCCTACGTCGGCCCCATTGTCGGCATGGTACCCGGCATCCTCATCGCCGCTGTCGACCTCGGCATCGGCGGTCAGTTATGGTGGATCGTGCTGCTGTATATTGTCATCGCCCAGGTCATTCTCGACAACTTTATCCTCATCCCGGTGCTGATCTCGCGCGTCGCCAATCTCCACCCGTTACTGGTAATTCTAGCCATTGTCATGGGCGGTAGACTCTATGGGGTAATCGGCATGATCATCGGCGTCCCCATCGCCAGCGCCTTTAAAATTGCCTTTATTGAAATTCGCCATTATCGACGAGCATTTGCGTTGCCGGATACCGGCAACGACCACCACGGCCAAACGGGCCACACGCCCCTGTAATGGAATATTAAGGCATTGATCAACATGTTTAATAATATGCGCCTGCGTTGGAAAATGCTGGTCGTCGTCCTGCCCTTGGTGCTGATCCCGCTGATCATCGTCGGTGGCATCGTCAGTTACACCTCAGTGGATCTGGCACGCCAGGGGATCAACCAGGCCAGCATGGACGATCTGGAGCACATGGCCACCTTTACCCGCCACCTGCTCGAATCGCACCACCGCCAGTTTCAGGTTTATCAGCAGGAACGCAAGGACAATTTTATCACCGAGCTGAAAACCCTGGCTAAAATTGCCGAAAATATGGTCACCGCCCAACAGCACTTGGTTAAAAAGGGGGAGATCTCCCTTAAAACCGCCCAGCGCCGGGCGCGCAAGCAGCTTAAGCAGGTCAACATTGGCGAAAGCGGCTACCTGTACGCCCTGACCAGCGATGGCACATTGCAGGTCCACGTCGCCCGTGAGCAGGAAAATATCCTCAACGAACAGGACGGCAACGGCCGCTTCTTTATCCAGCAGATGCTGCAGCAAGCCAAACAATCCACACCCGGCACCCTGCACCTGATCCGCTATCCATGGCGCAACGCACCACTGGGCGATACGATCTTCCGCGAGAAACAGGCAGCCTATCTCTATTTTCCCGAATGGGATTGGATTATCGCTGCCGCTGGTTATATCTCTGAAAGCTATTCCGACATGCTGTTTGAACAGCGGGCGCTTAACGACCTGAAAACAAAAATCAAAGAGAAAAAGGTCGGCAAAACGGGCTACATCTTCTGCATGAACAGCAAAGGCACCTTCACCATCCATCCGAAGGATGAAGGAAAAACCTTTTACGACATCCGCGATCGTGACGGCAATGCTTTCATCAAGGAGATGTGCGACAAAAAACAGGGTTGGATTCGCTACCCGTGGGGAAACGGTTCCAATACCGAGATGAAGATTGTCCGTTATGATTACTTTGCCCCCTGGGACTGGATCGTCGCCGTTGGCTGCTACGAAGATGAGTTCTTCGAGACAGCTGACACCATCAGCGGGAACAGCGCCAGAATCACGCTGATTATCACCCTGATCGCCTGTCTTATTTCGGTGCTGATGGTAACCTACGTCTCCAAGGTGCTTACCGATCCGATTCGTCACATGATCCGTGTCATCCGCCGGGTCAAGCAGGGCCATCTCAATGAGCAGATGCAGATTCATACCAGCGATGAACTCGGCGAACTGGCCCTGACCTTCAACCGCATGACGGAGATTATCACCCAGAACAAGGAGATGGAGGCCAGCCTGGCTCAGCACGGCAAGATGGCCTCGCTGGGCATTCTATCCTCGGGGGTAGCCCACGAGATCAACAACCCGCTGGGGGTAATCCTCGGCTATTCCGGCTATCTGGAAAACAAGATCGGTGAAGAAGATCCCAACTACCGTTACATCCACGAGATCAAACGGGAGAGCAAGCGCTGCCGTAAGATCGTTCAAGACCTGCTCAGTTATGCCCGCACCCCGAAGTCGGTGATGGAAAAAACCGATATCAATGTACTGCTGGAGCAGATTATCGACTTTGCCGCCAACCACACCGACATGCACCACGTTACCATTGTCAAAAATCTCAGACCGAACCTGCCGGAGCTGAACATCGACGGCGACCAGATGCGCCAGGTAGCCATCAACTTGATCCTTAATGCCGGAGGAGCGATTCAGGGTCGTGGTCGACTGGAGGTGGAAACCAAGCGCGAGGACGATAATATTCTGATGATCTTCCGCGACAGCGGTGACGGTATCGATCAGGAGATCCTCGACAAAATCTTCGAACCGTTTTTCACCACCAAGGAGAAGGGGACCGGACTCGGACTCGCTATCTCCAAACAGATTATTGAACAACATCACGGCAGCATTCACATGACCAGCACCCCCGGTGCCGGCACGACGGTAACCGTCCGACTGCCGCTGGATTTTAAGGAGTACGCGCTATGAGCGGAGAACGCATCCTGCTGATCGACAATGAAGAGGGGCTGTGCCGCATGATGGAAGCGGTTCTGTCCGACAGCGGCTACAAGATTAAATCCTACACCCGCTCCTTTGAAGCGGTGGAAGATTTCAACGCCGGCGATTACGATCTGGTGATCAGCGATATCAAGATGCCGGGGATGGACGGGCTTGAGGTATTACAGCGTATCCGCAGCAAGGACCACGCTGTACAGGTGATCATGATCACCGCCTACGCCACCGTTGAAACCTCCATCCAGGCGCTACGCAAAGGGGCCTACGACATGTTGACCAAGCCCTTCGAGCCCGAAGAGCTGCTGTACCGGGTCAAAAATGCCCTCAACCACACTCAGCTGATGGAGGAAAACCGCGAACTGAAAAAAGAACTGGCAGGCCAGTTTTCCTTCGACAACATTATCGGTTCATCGTCAGGACTTAAAACGGTGCTGGAAACGGTCAAAAAGGTGGCGGTGCGCGACACCTCAGTGTTGATTACCGGTGAGTCAGGCACCGGCAAGGAGTTGATCGCCCAGGCCATTCACCACAATTCTCCGCGTAAAGATCAACGTTTTATGGCCATCAACTGCGGCGCCCTGCCCGAATCGGTGCTGGAAAGTGAGCTGTTCGGCTACAAAAAAGGGGCTTTTACCGGTGCCGCTGGCAACCGCAAGGGACTTCTCGAAACCGCCGACGGTGGCACACTGTTCCTCGATGAGATCGGCAACCTGCCGCTGACGGTGCAGAAAACCCTACTGCGTTTCTTACAAGAACAGGAATTCATGCGCATCGGCGATACCCAGCCGATCAAAGTAGACGTGCGGGTGGTCTCAGCCACCAATGCCGACCTGCAACTGGAGATGGATGAGGGCCGCTATCGTGAAGATCTCTACTACCGCCTCAATGTCGTCAACATCCACCTGCCGGCCCTGCGTGAACGCCGTTCAGACCTGCCGCTGCTGGCCACCCACTTCATCCATCATCAGAATAAAAAATTCGGCACCAGCGTCCAAGGACTAACCCCCGAAGCGATGAAACTGCTGAGCGCCTATGACTGGCCCGGCAACATCCGTCAGATGGAAAATGTCATTGAGGCCTGTATGACGCTGGAAAGTGCCGACCTCATTAGCCTGTCGGTATTGTCCCAGTTTATCACCGCCGATGCCGACAGCAATACCACCCCAGCCAACATCGCATCGGAGGATTACACCCAGGCCTTGGGAGAATTTGAAACCCGCTATCTGCTCAATCTCCTCAATTCCACTGGCGGCAACGTCGAAGAAGCCGCTCGCCAGGCGGGGATGAATATGGCCACCATCTATCGCAAACTGAAGAAATACAACATCCGCAAGGAAGATTACAATTCTTAAAAATATCGCCGCCATCTTGCATTTTTGCGAATTTGTGATTTTGCATTTTTGCGAAACATTATCAATACTTCAAAGCCCCTGATAGCAACGCTATCGTCTCAAGAATACATAGATTGGTCACAAGAAATTTACATTCAAAAGAAACATCCCCCGTGACCAACAACTGAACATGACCTGCGGCAAAGAGTCGTCTCCACCCATGAATGCCTCATGTAATTCAGCATGTTACACTCGAACCACACCATAAACGAAAACGTAAGACATATAAGTTTAACAAGTTACATGTGGTGTGGAGTTTTTCAACGGCATATTTTGTTCGAAACAGGACCAATCTGTATCATTTTTTTGCATCATTGCAAATTCCCGGCAAAACACCTAAAGCACCACACACCTGCACCACACAATAAATCCTTACACTTCCAGCACCTTAGAGATTTGTTCGTTTCACGACAGTATTTGGCACAACCTCTGCATTGTATTCGATACAAATATCGCGGTTATTCGTAATCAAACCTCACTGACCCAGCTGCAACCCACACCAAGCGCAGCCGTCAGTGTTACGAATCAGCTGTTACACCACAACAGCAGAAAACCCGTTAGGCGTTATCCTAATACCCATACCCATACCAAACCACATAACGCCAAAGAACAAAAAGCCACCCCTGAACGGGTGGCTTTTTGTTTGTTAGATCGTCAGCTATAAACACTGCTTTAAGTCAAAGCGCTTTTTCCCATGACAATCTGCACCCTGTGTGCTTAAATTATGCCGTTTTACGTTTTAATAAACCTGAAGCCGTGGACCAGCCATGCACTAAACAACGCAAGTGGCTTAATCGCCATAGGCACACGGAATCAGGATAAAGTACTGCACCCAGAAAAGGAGTACCTCATCCATGTATAGCTGTTCCGACCTGAAAAAAGGTCTTAAATTAATGATCGATGACGAGCCTCATGTCATCGTCGGTTTTGACTTTACCAAACCCGGCAAGGGCCAGGCACTTTATAAATGCAAACTGCGCAACATGATCACCGGATCACTGTTCGACCGCACCTACCGCAGCGGCGAGAGCTTTAAGCCCGCCCCTCTGGAAGAACGTGACATGCAGTACCTCTACCAAGACGACACCGGCTATGTGTTCATGGATACCAAGACCTATGACCAGATCTCGTTGAGCGAAGAAACTCTGGCCGACGACAAGTACTTCTTGGTCGACAACATGGAAGTGAAGATTCTGATGTTCGGCGAACTGGGCATCGGTATCACCCTGCCTATCTTTGTCAACCTGCGCGTCACTCAATCTGACCCCTGGGTTAAAGGCGACACCGCAGCGGGCAACAACAAGCCCGCCACCGTTGAAACCGGCTACACCCTGCAAGTGCCCTCCTTTGTCGACGAGGGGGTACTGATCCAGATCGACACCCGCACCGGCGATTATGTGACACGCGTCAAGGAATAAATCTATGGCCGACCCGAACCAGGGGCTTGCGGCAAAGCAGCAACGACTAACGAGCAGGGCCCGGATTTTGACTGAAATCCGGGCCTTTTTCGGCGCCGCTGGCTTTCTGGAGGTGGAAACACCCTACCGTATCCCCTGTAACGCCCCTGAACTGTATATCGATCCCCTGCCGAGCGACAGTAGCGTCCTCCACACCTCGCCTGAGCTGTGTATGAAGCGACTGCTGGCGGCGGGATATCCGCAGATTTACCAACTCTGCCACTGCTGGCGGGCCGAAGAGCACGGCAGCAGACATCTGCCAGAATTCACCATGTTGGAATGGTACCGTGCCAACAGCGACTACCGTCAACTGATGGACGACTGCGAACAACTGCTGGCCAAGCTACTACCCAGTGGGAAACTGATCTATCAGGGGCAACAGGTTGACGTGCGCCCCCCCTTCGAACGCCTGACCCTGGTCGAAGCATTCAACCGCTACGCACCCGTCAGCCTTGATCAGGCCATGGTTGAAGAGAAGTTCGAAGAACACTACAGTGACTATGTCGAGCCACAGCTTGGCCGCTGCAAACCAACCATCCTCTACGACTTTCCAGCCGGTATGGCTGCATTGGCCCGAACCAGGCCCGACAAGCCACAACTGGCGGAACGCTTTGAACTCTACATCGCCGGACTGGAACTGGCCAATGCCTTCAGCGAGTTGACCGACGCCAGCGAGCAACGACAACGGTTTGAGGCTGCAGAGCGACAACGGCAAGAACTGGGAAAACCCGCTTATCCATTGCCGGAACGTTTTTTACAGGAACTGGAGCAGATGCCGGAGGCGGCAGGGATTGCCTTGGGGATCGATCGACTGGTGATGTTATTGACCGATGCCGACAGCATTGGTCAGGTGGTGGCGTTTACGCCGGAGGAGTTGTAGTTGACATTCCTATCGGCATAAAGGGGATGCAAGGGATAACAGCGAAATATAGAGAGTGTCCCGGCGCCTGACTAAATTGAACCGTAGAATTTGTTGCGGCTATGAAGTTTGTGGATTTGCAAAGAAGGTCCCGCCAGTCTACATGGCTGAAGCTAGTTAATCAGTTTGTCAAACCTGACCCCGTTGAGTTACACCGTCACCTCATCAATCTCACAGTCATGCTATTCAGCAGCAGTCTCAACATCCATCATCTCCACCCAGAAGGTACTGCCGCCCCCTTCCGTTTCTTCCAACCAGGCCAGCCCGCCATAGGTCTGGGCAATCTTCTGTACCGTAGCGAGGCCAACTCCGGTTCCCTTGATATTTTTCGCCGCCTTGCCGCGGAAAAAAACATCGAACAGATGCCCTAGATCCTCTTTCGAAATCCCGGGACCATGATCACGGACAAACAACAACACCCGGTTCTCCCGGCGCTCACCACCCACTTCGATGGTGCCACCTTTTTTGACCCCATAACGGACGGCATTGCCGATCAGGTTGGCAAAGATCTGGGTCAGCAGGGTTTCAGGCACACGCAGCATAGGTAAAGACGTGGTTTGGACGACAGTGTCAACACTAACGATCACACTACCCAAATCCTCGATCACCTTGCGAACCACTTTGGCACAGTCGACCAACTCGGCGGGCCGCTCCACCTGTCCAACCTTGGCCAAGGTGAGCAGATCTTCCATCAGCGCCATCATCCTGTTGCCTGAGGCACTGATTTCGGCCAGACAATCGAGGGCTTGGCCATCCAGCTGTCCCCGGCAGCTCTCAGGGAGAAAATCGGCGTAACCGATAATCGCCGTCAACGGCGAGCGCAGATCATGAGAGACGGTATAGGCAAAGGCTTCCAATTCCCGGTTGGCGGCTGTCAACCTTTCCTCCATCAACTTACGCTCGGTGATATCCTGCACCAACCCCACGTAATACATCAGTTTCAGATCCACTCCCGGCACCGAGGCCACCGAGGCATGCCCCCAGATAAGGCTGCCATCCTGACGCAGGAAACGTTTTTCGTAGTCGATACTCTGACACAGCCCACCGAGCAAGTTGCGGTAATTTTCAGAGGTTCTTTTTCGGTCGTCAGGGTGGGTGATATCGTCAACGGTGAGATCTAACAATGTGTTTTCGGAATAGCCGAGAAAGTCACAAAAGGCCTTGTTCACCTTCAAAAACCGGCCCTCGGGGGAGATGGTGAACATGCTGGCAGCAGCGGCTTCAAAAAGTGAACGAAAACGGGTTTCGCTCTCACGCAAGACTTCTTCGACCTGCTTGCGTTTGGTGATATCCTCGTAGGTGCCGAGAATACCGACAACGTTTCCTTCACTATCATGTAAGGGAACTTTGTTGGTATCCACCCAAACCTGTTTATCATCGGTCTGCAACTGCCCCTCGATAATATGGAATTCAGGCGTGTCCGATTCCATTATCCTGTTGTCACATTGACGGTAAAAATCGGACTCCTCTTTTTTCCAGGGCAGGTCATAGTCCGTCTTGCCGACAATGTCTTCTGGATTGTCCATGCCAGCAGCACGGGCAAAGTTCTGATTGCAGCCCAGGTAAACAAAGCTCCGGTCCTTCCAGAAAACGTACTGCGGAATGTTATCAATCACCAACTGGAGCTTTTGTTGAGATTCCCGCAGCAAATTGACCGCCTGCTTGCGTTCAGTGATGTCCTTGACATTCGCTGCGTAGTAGAGCTGATCCTTATTGGGGCCGAACACCCCAGCCACCGTCGCCCGCCCCCATATGGTCGAGCCATCTTTTTGCAGATAGCGTTTTTCGTAATCAATGACCTTGCGCCGACCGGCCCGCAGTTCATCATACAGGAACTGGGTTTTCTGCCGATCTTCGGGATGCGTCACCTCCAAAACATTTTTGGCCAACAACTCGACCTCGCTATAATCGGAAAGCCGGCAAAATGTCGAGTTAACCTTCAGGATCTTGCCTTCGAGGCTAATAATGGCCATGCCCGAAGCGGCTGATTGAAAAAAGGAACGAAACTGTTCCTCTCTCTCGCGTAGCGCCAACTCCGCTCGTCTGCGCGCTACGATCTGCTGCCATTCGCGCAGGCTTCTCTCGACGATACGGGTGATGTCAACCAGGGTTGCTGCGGACTTGACCACGTAATCCAAGGCTCCAGCCTTCATGGCCTCAACCGCCAGCTGTTCATCCCCGCGACTGGTCATAATCACAGTAGGATAGAACGCTTCACTCTGCTCTGCCGACAAAAGTTCTGTTCCTCGGCCATCGGGCAAAAATAAGGCCGTGAGTGCCAGGGCAGGGATAAACTCTGCTAAACTGGCCCGCGCCTCAGCGAGACTTCGGGCGACGGTTAACTTCATCGCCTTAGACGCAGAATTCAGTTGCTCGCGGATTATTGCCACATGAGTCTCTGAGTCTTCGACCAGAAGAATATGAATCGTTTTCTCGCTTACAGATTCCAACATAAGTAAGATATCTCCATCATGCACACCCGCCCTATTGGTAATTAAAAGAATATTCGTCCCATAACTCCGGTAGTCTGCCCATCATCATTCCAAGCCACTACGGGTAGCGACTTTTCAATCGAACAAGCTTGAAAACTCCCTCCCAAACGCTTTGCACCATACCATAAAACGCAACATAGACCAAATTTGGCCACTATAGGCTGATTTTGGCCACACGGAAAAGGACAACATTCCGTCAAGCTTTTATTTCCGTAGGGCAGGGGACATTTTAGGGCAGTAGGGCAGGGGACGTTGTTGACAAACCGGAACAACATCCCTATATTAAGGCTACACACTGTCCCATAAGGAAGAATTACATGCCTCGTCAACCAAGACTCGACAGCCCGGGATTACTGCATCATGTTATTTTTCGCGGCATTGAGCGCTGTAATATCGTTAAAGATGACAGTGATCGGCTCAATTTTGTCTCCCGTTTGGATCGCTTATCGGGGGAGTGCAATATTGCGGTTTACGCTTGGGCTTTGCTCGACAACCATGTTCATCTTCTGGTTCGTAGCAGCGATTATGGTTTACCGCGTTTTATGCGTCGCTTGCTGACGGGGCACGCCATCACGTTTAATCTGCGTTACAAGCGGCATGGGCATTTGTTTCAGAATCGATATAAGTCGATCGTGTGTGATGAGGAGTGTTATTTTTTAGAATTGGTGCGTTACATTCATCTCAACCCGATCAGGGCCGGAATCGTTAAAACCATTGAGGAGTTAAAGTCTTACCCCTGGTGCGGTCACGCAGCATTGGTGAATAAAAAACAGAAAAGCTGGCAGAATCGTGATGAGGTGTTGCTTTACTTCGGTAACAAAAAGAAGCAAGCCATAGAAGGTTATGAACTGTTTATCGCCGATGGATTAAACCAAGGAGAACGGTCTGAGTTGGTCGGTGGCGGCTTGCACCGCTCACAACAAAACGTGCCCGGAATTAACGATCAGCCAGAAGCATATGATGATCGGATATTGGGTGGTGGTGATTTTGTTGAACAAATTCTACAGCGGAATGAAGTAAGCTCTGGTCTTGTTAATCCACACGAACGACAACAGCTCGGAGAAGAGTTCGTAAAGCGCACCTGTATGGAAAAATCTATAGCACTACAGGAAATACAATCGGGAAGTCGCCGCCACGCAGTTTCAAAGGCAAGAAATCTTATGGCGACAGAACTTATGCGTGAGTATGGATGGTCATCGACTGCGGTGGCGCGATACTTGGGTGTTTCAACATCAGCAATTTGTAAGATTTTGGCTCGTGCAAAGTTACTAAAATAATCAGCGTTCCAGGGTTTTATTCCAGTTAGTCAGCAACGTCCCCTACTCTTCCTTCCCCTACTCTTCCACGAAAAAAGTACCTGACCGATGCGGTTCGTTGCACTCACCACATCCTACAAAAAACAAAAGTATTCAGGTTTGAAAAACGTATCTACTGTACCGTTCACACCCCATTGGGATACTCCACCACCGTGCCGTCCGCCGCTCGCAGCCGCGCCTGCGCCCCCAACTGCTGAACATAATCAGGCGTCACCGGCACCTTGCCGTGACCACCGGGCAGATCGACAATGTAGGTCGGTACCGCCAGCCCGGACAGCGGGCCGCGTAGCTGATCCATGATCTTGATGCCGGTTTCGAGCCGGGTGCGGAAATGACCAGTACCGCAGGTCAGATCCATCTGATGCAGGTAGTAGGGGCGGATGCACAGCCGATGCAGAGAGTGGAACAGCTGGTGCAGTACCGCCGCATCGTCATTGATGTCGCGCAGCAACACCGTCTGGTTGACCAGTGGCACTCCGGCACGAACCAACCGTTGACAGGCATCAATCGTCTCCTCGGTCAGTTCGCTGGGATGATTGAAATGGGTCAAAAAATAGAGTGGCCCATGGAATTGTTGGCGCTGCAACAGCTCGCACAACGCCGGGGTTATCCGCTGCGGTAATACCACCGGCACGCGACTGCCGATGCGGATCACCTCCACATGGGGGATGCGGCGCAAGCGGGCCAGAATATCGCCCAACAGCCGATCCGACATGGTGAGCGGATCGCCGCCGGACAGAATCACCTCATTGACCTCTGGATGGGCGGCGATGTAGTCGATCCCCTTGAGAACATCGCCAAAGGAAACCGCCATCTCGCGGCACCCCACCTTGCGCTTGCGAGTACAAAAACGGCAGTAGCTGAAACAACTACCCGCCACCAGCAACAGCACCCGGCAGGGATAACGATGCACCAGATGGGGCACCGGCGACAGCGCCTCCTCGTTGAGGGGGTCGGTAAACGGCGTGGTATCGTCGGTCAACTCGACCGCATCGGGAAAGAACTGACGCGCCAGGGGATCGTCCAGCTGCTGGATCAGATTCAGAGTATGGGGCGTGATCCGCAACGGATAGCGTTCAGCCACCCGGCGGATCACCTCGGCGTCGAGCCCAAACTTCTCGGCCAGCTGGCGGGGATCGGTAATTGAAGCCTTATGTTGCTGCTGCCACAGTTCCACGCCTTACTCCTTTGCCGATGGCGGTTGAACAAATAATAGATAGAGAGACAATCCGAGCAGCCCCAATGCCCGAAGCAGTGCGATTTCGACCGACGACCAGGCCCCGGCTTCGCTGCCGAAACAGCCACAGTCGATGGATAAGCCGCGCACGACTGCCGACAGCAGGGCGATACAGAACATGCTGTTCAAGACGCTACTGATCAAGGCGGCAGCTCGCCACCACAGGCCGGACAACAGGGCCAACGCCGTTACGATTTCCACGCTAGGCAAAACACTGGCAATCAGCAGATTGCCGAACTCCGGCAACAGCTGGTAATGACCGATGGCAGCGGCAAAGGCTTCAACAGCAAACAGTTTTTGACTGCCGGCGTACAGATAAACCGCCGCCAACAGCCAGCGCACAGCGCGAATCTGCCAGGGGCTCATGGCGCGCTCCGTTCAATGACGAGACCGGCCTGCTGCCAACCGGCAAAGCCCTCTTCGTATAGAAAAATCGTTGTGAAACCCGCGTCAAACAACTGTTGACCAACGATAAAGGAATCCTCGCAATCCAACCCGCTGCAATAAACCACCAGCTGGGCCTGCGCCACGCAACAGTCCACCAGCGCCTGCAATGCGGTCGAATCTCCGCGTGGCACCGAGTGGGCGCCTGGGATATGACCCTGTTCAAAAGCCGAGGCCGGACGGGCATCGACGATCAACTGTTGATTGCGCTGCCAGGGCTGAACGTCATCAAGCCACATGGGAAGCGGAGCGTAATCACTTTCGAGCTGTTGGACGGAGAAGAAACTAACCAGCTGCGCACTGTTCAACGCCAGTCCCATCAAAATGGCAACGGTGCTGAGGATAACAGCTTGTAACAGTAATTTTTTCATCTTCCCCTCTTTGTTCACCGCAACCATCCAGATACAACGAGGCATGGTAGCAAACCGCCCCGCCCTTGACCACTGCAATCCTGTGTGGTTTCCCAAACGCAGCCATGCTATATTTTTGTTTTTATAATGATTCTTTATTGACTCGGAGGAGCCATGCAACATTTTGCCTTAACCATTATTGGCCGTGACCGCCCCGGCATCGTCTCCAGCACCGCTGAGATCCTTTTCCAGCTCGGCTGCAATGTCGCCGATTCGAGCAGCACCATTCTCGGTGGTCAATTTGCGATGATTCTGATCCTTTCCCACCCTGAGATCTCTGATATCGAACAAATGGAGCAGGCATTTCACGGCTTGGAAGAACAGGGGCTGTCCGTTTTTGTCCGCGCCCTGAAACCCGG
Source organism: Desulfuromonas sp. (assembly GCA_021162745.1). Classification (GTDB taxonomy): domain Bacteria; phylum Desulfobacterota; class Desulfuromonadia; order Desulfuromonadales; family Desulfuromonadaceae; genus Desulfuromonas. Next base: position 20,021 of record JAGGYC010000062.1, read on the forward strand.
CGGTGAGCAACGTCCTGACCTGCCCGGTGAACTGTGCATGATCTCGGTCTACGGCTCGGACAAGCCGGGGATTGTCTATCAGGTCACCAAAGTATTGAGTGAAAACAACATCAACATTGTTGATTTGAACACCAAGCTGATCGGCAGCGCCGAGCGACCGGTGTATGTGATGATGTGTGAAACTGTTCTGCCGGAAAATCTGGATGATGACGACCTGAAAGCGCTGATGGACGAGCTGAAACAGCAACTTAACGTCGATATCTCGGTACGAACCGTGACCCCTGTGGAGTTGTAAATTATGGCAGAACGGGAAGTACTGGTTTATCCCGACCCACGCTTGAAGGAGATCTGTTCCCCGGCTGAGATCGGCAGCGAAGCGACCAACAACCTGGTTCAGGATCTGATCGACAGCATGTATGGCTCCGGCCACTCTGTCGGCATCGCCGCTCCACAGATCGGTGTATGTCGCCGGGTCGCCATTGTCGATGTTTCGCATAACAAGTTGGGCAAAAAACACAATCACGGTCTGGTGGTGTTGATCAACCCGGAAATCGTTGAATCCAGCGGCAGCAAATCGATGCGCGAGGGTTGCATGAGTGTTCCAGACTATACCGGCAATGTGGAACGGGCCCGCGAAATCGTGGTTCAGTTTACCGATGGTGACGGCAACGATCAGGTGATCCGCTGTAAAGGCTTTGAAGCCGTCGCCATTCAACATGAACTCGACCATCTGGACGGTCTGCTGTTCCTTGATCGGGTAACCAATCCAAAAACGGATATTTTCAAACGTAAGGGCTAAATATTTAAAGACTGAAAAGGGGCAAAATATGCGACAACAAAGCCTGTTGTTCCTGGCGCTGTTCCTGCTGTCTTACACACCGGCAGTCGCTCTTAGACTGCACAGTTCCTCCGGCGATGTGGACTTCAACCATGAAGAGCACAAGATGTATGTCCAGTGCCAGACCTGTCATCATGCCGAGAAGGAGGACTGCTCCTCCTGTCACCCCAAAACCAACGCTTTCAGCCGGTCAAAGATCTTTCACCTGTTGTGCCGCAGCTGTCATAAACGGGAAAAAACCGGCCCCACCGACTGTCGGCACTGCCACCAATCCTCTTCCCACAGCGAACCGCTGCTGGGAGAATAACATCTGCAGCAGACAAAACGGGGTTCAGCCTACTATGGCTGAACCCCATTTTCTTTACCTTGCTGAACCGTTCAATTACTTTTTCAGCTCACTACGCTGGCGCAGAAAGTCGATCAACAACCGCACGCCTACCCCGGTGCCACCATTCGGCTGCCCCGGTTTCCCTTTATCCTGCCAGGCGGTGCCGGCAATATCGAGATGCGCCCACGGCAGATCCTCGACAAATTTCTGCAAAAAGGCCGCAGCTGTGATGGTCCCCGCCGGTCTACCGCCAATATTCTTTACATCCGCCACCTCGCTTTTGATCTGCTCGCTGTATTCATCGAACAATGGCAGCGGCCATACCCGTTCACCAACCTGGTCGCCGGAACGACGCAGATCAGCGATCAACGCCTCGTCATTACCGAGGACGGCACTGCTTTGGTGCCCCAGCGCTATAATACAGGCCCCGGTCAACGTAGCCAGATCCACTACCAACTGCGGTTTACGCCGGGCAACCCAGGTTAAAGCATCGGCAAGAATCAAGCGCCCCTCGGCATCGGTATTGAGAATTTCGATGGTCTTGCCGGACAGTGAGGTGACGATATCTCCGGGACGGGTCGCCCGATCGGACGGCATGTTTTCGACCGCCGGAACTACGCCGACAATATTGAGCGGCAACTTGAGCTGAGCGGCAACCGCCAGCGTCGCCAGTACCGCAGCACCACCGGCCATATCCATCTTCATCTGATCCATCCCCTCGCCGGGCTTGAGGGAGATGCCACCACTGTCAAAGGTCACCCCTTTACCCACCAGGGCAATAGGAGGAACGTCCTCGCTCGCGCCCTGATAGTCGAGGACAATCAAACGTGGCTCACAGATACTGCCTTTGGCCACCGCCAGCAGCGCACCAAAACCCTGACGCTGCAACTCCTCTGGCCCAAGCAGCGTACAGGTCAAGCCATACAGCTCGGCTAACGCCCAGGCCTGCTCAGCGAGATAAACCGGCGTTTTTACGTTACCCGGCTCATTGACTAGGTTACGACACAGCCAAACCCCTTCGCTGATAATCCGGCGCTGGGCGATCCGCTGCTCCACCTCGGCCAACACGGACTCATCAATGGCGCCGAGCACACACTGCATCGCCTTGTTATTACCATTATCCTCTTTTTTGTAATGGTCAAAACGGTACGCTTCGAGCAAAACACCATCGGCTAACGCATCAGCCAATGCTGCGACATCATCAGAGCAGAAGGTGTCGCAATCAATCAGCCAACGTGTCAATTTTTTCTGCCGCAGCGACGACACCGCTAATGCCGCCGCCTGACGATACACTTCGGCACTGAGCTTTGCCGCCGCCCCAAGGCCGACAACCAACAGCCGCGGTGCCAGATCGGTACCACAATGCAACAACAGCGTTTCTTGGCTTTTAGCACTGAATTCACCATCTTCTCTGGCGCGCAACAACAGGTCATGTTCCGGCGTCGCAGTCGGAACCACCGGCAGTGACTGCCAGCACTCTTCGGTCATAGCGACAATGCGGCAATCAACCGCCTCGGTCCAGGTTGTTGCACAATGCAGGGTTATTTTATTTTTCATTTCCACTCCTCCACACATCCCGGCACCTCAATGGTTGACCAGGTCATTAAATGTTATTGAGACGAATAGTCCTCTAACGATAATCGCCCAACAGAAGAAATCCGCTGTTGCCGTTTAGCAACGAAAAAATATAGATCAAGATGCCATGAACCAAGATCAAATTCGCGGGTTTCGTCCCGCAGCCGACACACTTTCTTTGCAAAGCCCAAAGAAAGTGAGCAAAGAAATGGCTTTTAAAACCTGCCCTCCGGGGGTCGCAAACCCACCGACGATGAGTCGTTTTCCGTTATGCTTCACCTTGGCGGCAAGTCGCCCTTTAGCTCGACTGAGTTTTCTATTTTTATGGGCTACGGCATTGAGTAACTTGTTCGTTTATTGCTCTCTACTTTTTCCGTGGCACCGTTATGCAGAACCTTGTTGGTGCAACACCATTGTTCGTCTGTTCGTCTGTTCGTCTGTTCGTCTGTTCGTCTGTTCGTCTGTTCGTCTGTTCGTCTAACTAAGGTCTGCGTATACAATTCCGAGTAAACAGTTACCCGTTGATGGTGGACAATACTTTATTACTAGGACAGATTCCTAGCCTACTGATTTTATAGATTATAACAGACCGGCACCCTCAAGCGGCAGTTGCATTTTCATCACAAAATGATACTGTTGAAACATTATCCACACCCTAATGAGCCAAACATGCAGACCTTCGACACCACACATTTTCGCAATCGGCTGACCACCTACGTCGTACTGAGTCTATTGTTGATTTGCGCAATTATATCGGGGCTCACCATTGCTTCGCAATACAGCATACTGAAAGAAAACTCGAAAGCAAACCTTCTGCTTCAGGTCGAAAGCAAACGACTCATCCTCAACAGCTACCTGCTCCAGATATTGGGACTGACACGACAGCTAGGCAACCACCGTTACATCCGCAACCAACTCGACGCCTACAACCTCGGGAAAATCACCCTTGAGCAGCTTCGTCAGAACACTGAACCCCACCTGCAAGAAGAGATCGATCTGATACCAGAGGTGATCAGCATCAACCGCTTCAGTGTCGACGGTCACTTGACGTTAACCATCGGCCGCGCCCTCCCCGAACGCTACCGCCCACTATCGCCTTCCGGCCCCGCTCCCCGGTTAATGCCAGTGTTTATTGACGGCAAGCTCCTTTTGAAGATCAACGCCCCGATTGTCGACAATGGCCGTCTGCTGGGAACTGATATCATCTTATTTTCGCCGCCTGACATCAGTCAGATCTTTACCGGCGACCCCAAACAGAGCCAAGGAGCCACTTTTTTGTGGGATCGATCACAGACGCCTCGCCTCCTCATCTCCCCGCCTAATCTGGCTCAAGCCGACCGCATTCAGATTGAGAATTGCCAACCACTTAAACGCGTTCTCGCCAGCCTGACGGCGAACAGTGGAATGGTAGAATATAATAACATTCGCCCCCGAACCATTGCCCATGCCCAGTTAACTGAAGGCAACTGGATACTGACGACCATCGTCGATCAGGACACCTTCTACGCCACCATGCATCAACAACTGCGTCCCATTCTGGTCATTGCCCTTGGCTTGACACTACTTGGCGGCGGTGGAATGTTTATCATGTTGCGACCGATGACACGTCAGGTACTGATACATTCGGACGAATTAGCTCAGGTGAATCAAACGTTGCAGCAGGAGATCAGCGAACGGCAACAAGCCGAAGCCGAGCTCATCGCCACGGAACACGAATGGGCCAACACTTTTGAATCGATCGCCGATGCGATTACCATCCTCGACAGTGGTGGCAATATCCGCAAGCAAAATCTGGCTGCCCGACGTATCAGCAGCAGTTACGGATCAGCCCTCAAGGAAAAACCTCAGCGCAAAAATCTGGTACCGGTATCCGGTTACCCCTCGCCATTGCTGGAACAGGCTCTCATGGAACAACAGCAGGTACAGCAGATCTATCCAGATGAGGGAACAAACTCCTATTTTCGCATTATTCTCACGCCGCTCTACGACAATGGCCAACTACTCGGTGCGGTTCAACTGGTACAAGACATCACCGAACCAACGCGTATCGAGAAGATGAAAAGCGAAACCATCGCGGCCGTCAGCCACGAGATACGCACCCCCCTGACGGCGATCATGGGCTTTGTGGATTTCATGCAAAACCACGACACAACACAGCAGGAGCGGAAAAGCTATTTCGCAACAATCCAACGTGAGATGACACGGCTTCACGAGCTCATGAACGATTTTCTCGATCTGCAGCGCCTACAATCAGCCATGATTCCTTACCATTTTGAGACATTGGATATTGGGATGATCGTTCAGGAAGCCGTCAATTTATTCAAGATGGCCTCACCCGAGCATCAACTGATTTATCAAGCCAGCGGATCCATACCTGCGATTCTCGGTGACAACAAACGGCTGCTGCAGGTCTTAAAAAACATCCTCTCTAATGCGATGAAATATTCCCCCGACGGTGGAACCATTACCGTCACCCTGCGCGGTAGCCGGGACCGGGTTTTTATCTGGATCAAGGATGAGGGGATCGGCATCCCCCCCCAAGACCAGGAAAAGATTTTCAATCGTTTCTACCGCGTTAATGACAGCGATGGTCGTATCCCCGGCGGGCTGGGCCTGGGACTGACCCTGGTTCAGGAAATTGTCAACGCTCATCACGGTCGAATCTGGGTTGAGAGTTCTCTCGGCAAGGGCAGTACGTTTTTTATCGAACTACCCGACGAGAGCTCATCGGCATAATCAGAACGGGCAATCAATAAAAAAGCCAGCTGAAACCAGCTGGCTTTTTTATTGATTCATCGCTGTGCTATTTAACAGTGCTCGCGGGTCTTATGGAACACCACCTCGGGCCACTGCTCAATGGTATGTTGTAATCGCCATTCGCTGGAAGCCAGAAAGGCCAGATTCCCTTCAGCGTCCAGGGCCAGTTGAATACGATTTTTCTTTTCAAACTCTTCCATCTTTTTCTTATCATCGCAGCTCACCCAACGAGCGGTAGCGTAGTTAACCCCTTCATACACAGCATCGACATTGTACTCATCTTTTAAGCGCGACATGATGACATCAAACTGCAACACTCCGACCGCACCGAGAATGTAATCACTGCCGCTCACGGGGCGAAACAACTGTACCGCACCCTCTTCGGCCAACTGAGTCAATCCCTTATCCAACTGCTTTGTTTTGAGGGGATTCTTCAGCCGGACCCGCCGGAAGTGTTCCGGGGCAAAACTGGGGATACCGACAAACTTCAACGGTTCCTTGGTGGTGAAGGTGTCACCGATCTTGATGGTGCCGTGATTATGGATGCCGATAATATCACCGGCATAAGCATCTTCGACGTGGCTGCGATCCTGAGCCATAAAAATGGTGGCATTGGCGATGGTGACATCCTTGCCGATACGGTGATGACGCAACTTCATGCCGCGCTGAAAATGCCCGGAGCAGATGCGTAAAAAGGCGATGCGGTCACGGTGGGCCGGATCCATATTGGCCTGGATTTTAAACACGAAGCCGCTGAACGGCTCTTCATAGGGCGACACTTCGCGGGTGGTGGTCTGGCGAGAGATCGGCGTCGGGGCCAGCTCGACAAAGGCATCAAGCATCTCCTGCACACCGAAGTTATTAACGGCACTGCCGAAAAAGACCGGCGTCTGACTGCCCTTCAGATAGTCTTCAAGACTGAATGGATTGGCCGCCCCTTCCAACAGTTCAATATCTTCACGCAACTCGTCGGCCTGGCTGCCGAGCAATTCATCCAACCTCGGATCATTCAAATCGTCGATAATGATGCCGCTGCTGATCCGCTCGTTGTCCTGCGATGAAAAAAGATGCAACTGCTTTTTATACAGGCTGTAGGTGCCCTTGAAGCGTTTGCCCATACCGATGGGCCAACTTAAGGGAGCACATTCAATCTGCAGGGTCTCCTCGATATCGGTCAGAATATCGAGGGGCGACAACCCCTCGCGGTCCAACTTGTTGACGAAGGTCAGAATCGGGGTATTGCGCATCCGACATACCTCCATCAACTTGCGCGTCTGGGTCTCGACCCCTTTGGCACTGTCGATCACCATCAACGCACTGTCAACGGCGGTCAACACCCGGTAGGTGTCCTCAGAAAAATCCTGGTGACCGGGAGTATCGAGGAGGTTGATCTCAAAATCGCGGTAATTAAATTTCATCACCGATGAGGTCACCGAGATCCCACGCTCCTGTTCCATGGACATCCAGTCACTGGTGGCATGACGGGATGCCTTACGTGCCTTGACGGCACCAGCCATCTGAATCGCCCCACCATAGAGCAGCAATTTTTCCGTCAAGGTCGTCTTACCGGCATCCGGGTGACTGATAATGCCAAATGTACGCCGTTTATCCACTTCGGACTGATAATATTTTTTCATAGATAGTACCTGTTAGCTGTTTATGTTTTGCAACTTATTTATTCAGCCCAAAATGCTTATGACAAAAACGAAATCATTTGCATTCAGGCAATGTCAAAACCTATTCTCACGCCCGTTCACTACGTTCACTCAAGAACGCTGGGATCGGTGAGGTAAAACCACATATCCATGGTTAAGGTCTAAATCAAAAACAAGATTTTAACTTTGATCTTCTCTGCGTGCCCTGCGTTCTCTGCGCGAAATTGTTTTACACCAATGAGTCCATCACCTGTTCAGCCGTCTTGTTGGCATTGGCCACGCAGTCGTTAAGCCCAACCCCCTCGAAGGAGTTTCCGGTCAAAAACAAGCCCGGCAGTGTCGACAGTTCCTTGCGGATCTGTTTAACCAGAGACGCATGACCTGACACATATTGCGGTATGGCCTGCTGATGGCGAAAAATCCGCACAAAATCAGGCGCAACCTTGATCCCCATGATCCGTTCCAGATCGGCCTGAACCAGAATCTGCACCTGCTCATCACTGAGATCGGCAGCCTGAGGACGGGTGGCCCCTCCCATCATGGAACGGAGCAACACCTTCCCGTCTGGCGCACGCTGCGGAAAAATGCTCGAATCCCACAGGGTGCCGAGAACGGAACAGCCCTCTTTTTTCGGAATCAGGTAACCAAAACCATCGAGGTTACAATCGAGTTGCTCTCGATCATAACCACAACAGACAATATTCATCGGCGCATAAGGTATTTTTGCCAACAGTGCAGAAGCATCATTGTCCAACTTGCGGACAATGCCCGACAGGGCATGGGCCGGGGCGGCACTGACGACCACATCAACATCGAGCTGGCTGCCATCACTGAGTTCGAGCAGATAGTTGTCAAAATGTTCCATACTCTCAACACCAACGCCCAACTTCACCTCGGCCTTAACGGTTTGCATCAGCGCATCGGTCAGCTGTTGAATGCCGCCATTGAAGGAGGTCAGCACTCCACCGGGGCCTGCGGCGCTGCCAACCTGCTTACCGGCCTTACGCTCCCGTCTTTTCTGGCGTGCCATCTTGATCATCGCCTTGAGTAAACCACCGTACTCCCGTTCCAGTTCGGCGATACGCGGAAAACAGCTCTGCAAACTCATGGTTTCCGGATCACCGGCAAAAATACCGCCGGCCATCGGTGCAATCAACTTGTCAAGAGCTTCGGCCCCCAGACGACGGCGACCAAATTCAGCGAGGGTCTCATCACCATCATCTTTTTTTGCCGGCACCGCCAGTTCCCCCACCAAGCGCAACTTACCCGGCCAGGTCAATAGCTTTGAAGAAAAAAACATTGGGCCGTTTTCCGGCAATCGATGCAAGGTATTGTCACTAAAAATAAAGCGCTTGCGGGCGTTGTCATTGGAGCGCAGCAGCGTATTTTCAATCTGCAAGGCCCGACACAATTCCAGAGTAACCGGTTTATTATCGAGGAAACCGTTCGGTCCCCATTCGCACAGATAACCCTCTTCCTGACGGCTCCAGATCTTCCCTCCACAGCGTGTCTGCTTTTCGATCACCGTAACCTGTAACTCACGATTTTCCGCCGCTGCACGTTGTTGCAATGCATAAGCGGTTGCCAGCCCGGAGACCCCGGCGCCAATAATAGCCACTCGCGTCATGATACTCGCTACTCCTTTATATTCAACATCCTGTTAGAAGTAAAAAAACATATAACTGTAACACGACACCCTTTCCGGGAACAGTGAAATGGTTCACCCTTGACGCCACCGGATGGCGGACTTATATTACATTCGCTGGCAAATGTGCTGGTTTTTATCAGAAGAACAGGAGTTTTCATGGCGACAGATTACTACGCAACCCTCGGTGTAAATAAAACAGCTTCGGAGCAGGAGATCAAAAAAGCCTATCGCAAACTGGCGGTCAAATACCACCCGGACAAAAATGCCGGTGATAAAAAAGCGGAAGAAAAATTCAAGGAGATCAGTGAAGCCTACGCGGTTCTCAGTGATGCCGAAAAGAAACGCCAATACGATCAGTTTGGTGACAGCGATTTTCATCAGCGCTATTCGCAGGAAGATATCTTCCGCGGTGCCGACTTTGGTGACATCTTCCGTGAGTTCGGCATGGGGGACGACATTTTCGGCCAGGTTTTTGGTAACACGGGAGGACGTAGACGCCCAGGTCAGTCACCGTTCCACCAGCAACGACCACGAGCAGTCAAGGGGCAGGATTATGTCATGCGCCTCAACCTGCCGCTGCGCCAAGCGGTCAGCGGTGGCGAACGGATGATCAACTACAGCTACCATGGCCAGAGTGAGCAGATCCAGGTACGAATCCCGGCGGGCATTGAAAGCGGCCAGAAACTGCGTGTCGCCGGCAAAGGCGGTCCCAGTCCATCCGGCGGCAAAGCGGGGGATCTGCTGCTGGAGATTACCGTTGATAACGATCCTGTCTTCAGCCGTGACGGCAACAACCTGCAGGTACAGGTCAATGTCTCTTTCAGCGGCATCTGCCTCGGCACCAGCGCCACCGTACCCACCCTCGACGGCGAAAAACGGATTAAAATTCCTGCCGGCACCAGCAATGGCAGTAAAATCCGCCTCAAAGGTCACGGTGTTCCCGCCCACGGTAAACACCCAAAGGGCGATCTATATGCTCAGGTGATGGTACAGGTGCCGAAGAAATTGAGCGAAGAACAGCAGCAAGCTCTCAAAAGTCTCAACCAGCTTGGATTATAGCAAGATAAAAAAGGGGGGACGCTACTCAGCGCGTCCCCCTTTTGAGTAAATCAGCTTATTTTGATGATCATAGGCAAAATCCACAATCTCACCAGAGATAATCAATTCAAGAGCCTCCGCTATAACAGGTAGCGGAACAATGAACCATTCGCGCGGTGTATAGCGCTTTCCTCCCGTGTCAAAAACATCGACCTCCAAACATACCTTACCGAAAAATTTATGGAGCAGTAACTCCAGCTTCTGCGGATTCAGGTTGAAGCATTCAAAGATTTCGACAAGATGCACGGGAGCCATCAGATACGTCGGATCATCTTCCGCGTTTTTGATCCGTTCTTCAACCGGCAACGTGCTGAAACCAATTTTGTAGAGATCGCGGATTAATGCAATATCGGGATTCGTGCTTAACGATCTAAGCACGTAGATATGACCGGTTTGCGAATCTTCTCCAAAAACATTATTCGGATCATCCATCAGGCGATCTTCACTTTCCGTAACACGACGACCATCTTTATAGAGTTCACGAGCCAAGGAACGAAGAAGCATATCTGACTCGGTGCCGTTTTCAAAAATACAACGCAACCGGGCGTTCGTTTTCCCTCCAGTTTTTTCCTTTTCTCCAACATTCGCGATATAGGTCAAAACACCTTTAAGGGCAAAGAACTGTCCCTGCTTAATCTGTTGTTCTTTGGCAAATGGCCGCAGGGTTCGTTTCCCAGCTTGCAGGTCTGCATGGCACTGAAAGAATAAATCTTCAAATTGATCAAAATCGTCGCAAGGTTTCCGTCTGGCCACATAATCGGGCATGTCGATGGTTTGCGGAACATGCTTCAGGTTGAAAATGCTGTCGGCATCAGCCCCGACAAGGATATCCAGATCGTCATCCGCGAAAATTTCATCAATAGATTCAGGCTTCTTGGCCGGACGCAACAGGTTGAATTCATCCAGATCGACGAGTTCCTTTGCTTTTCCTGCATCCTCCCTGAGCGCGGAAAGGCGCATGGCCAACTTCGCCTCCTGAATATTGGTCATGTCCTTTTCCGGCTCACGACCATATTGCCGCCGGAACAACTCATTGACCTCAAAAAAAGATTCAGCCAGCCGTTCATCCTCGGACATGTAACCGCTCTGCTTCGGCTTGACGCTCAACAGGCCCAGATCATCGTCCTCAATCAATTCACGCAGTTTATCCGCATCCATGAATCAAAGCCCTTTTTCACGGCGCTGGTGCTTCAAGTAAACCAGCGCTTCAGCCATGCGGTGCTCAAGAGGATCAACGGCATTCAGAGTCGGTTCCCGATTGAAGGTCTTTACAAATTGCTTGATTTTCGGCCACAGCAAAATCGCCTCCTCATCGGTCATTTGTAAACGAGTTGACGCAATGCAATCCATAATTGATTTCAGAACATTGGCATTGACAGTCTTGGAGAGAATCTCAAAAGCCTTCTGAAACGGATTAATACTGTCGATCAGGTCAATGTGCAGTTCATCAATGTTCACAAACTGATTGGCCATACGAATAAAACGCTTGTCTCCCGACTGCTCAATGGTTGCGCCCTTCATTACCGCATCCACCACTACGTGCTGGCGAAGTTCTTCATATTCCTTTTCGGAAAGATCAGGATATTTGGTGCGAATAATTTTCGGGATCAGAATTTTATTGATCACCTCAGGATCAACATTGCCCGGCATCGCCTTCTGCATCATGTCGTCGTTCAGGATTGTGGCCTTCAAATCATCCAGATCCGACTCGACAATCTCCTGCACCCGCTTGGAACTCGGCTCCTTGAATCCACGGATTTTCAGCTCTGCCCCCGTGCTTTCGTCATCATCGGACATCTTTGTCTTAAACTTGAAACTCGGGGCCTACACCTGTTCCATCAGCAACGAGGCGGTAATGGCTTTCAGCATATTGTTGACCGAAAGCTTTACCGTGTCGCCCGTAGCATCCGGCTCCGCAATCAGGTTGGTATACTGGGCATGTTCCTTGTTTTCGCTGTCACGGGTCGCGCGACCAATAATCTGCACCACTTCCGTCAATGAACCGCGATACCCCACCGTCAGCGCATGTTCGCAGAACACCCAGTCAAAACCTTCCTTGGCCATGCCCAAGGCAATGATCAGGTCCATATCTTCCGGCTTTTCAATATTCCGCAGATAGTTGATCACCCTGTCGCGATCCTGTGGAGCATCCCAAACCAGATCAGCCACCTTCAACAGCTTACCGTCGCCATGGCGCTTTATCGTCATGACCCCGGTTTCCGGGTCTTGATACTGCATTTCACCAATAGAATCGATGATGAAACCCACCTCGTCATGCTTCTGTTTCGTCGATTCCCCCGAGTTGACATTGGGGATATGCAGAATCGTTTTTTTGTCTGTATCCAGAATCTCTGAGATCGCCGTCGTATATTTGCCCTGATAAAAATGGTAGCCGATACCCAGCGACTTCAAATGCTCGTAGCCGTTCAGCTGCTCATAATAATTGTAGACCACATGGGTAAACCGCGCCTCATCCTCCGGCAGCAGTACCGGTACGCTGTCGCCCCGAAAATAGGAACCCGTCATGGCGATAATATGTGCCGACGACTGGTGCAATATGTCGCGCAATACCTCCCCCAGCCGATTGTCTGCATCTGCCGAAACATGGTGAAACTCATCAATTGCCAGCAGAATATTGTCGAAAGTCGACGTTTCCAAAGCCTCAAAGGCAAAGCGCAACGTGGCATGGGTGCAAATCAAAATTTGATCGTTACTCTGTAAAAAATCTTGAAACTGACGAACCTTGCCTTGCTCACCGCCCGGTGTACAGAGGTTCCACTTCGGGTTCACCTCCCAATCGGCAAAAAAGCCATGCTCCGAAAGGTTAGTCGAAGCAAAAGAGGAACCAATCGACCGTTCCGGCACCGCCACAATGGTTTTGGCAACGCCCTGATGGTGCATTTTGTCCAAGGCCAAAAACATCAACGCCCGTGATTTCCCCGATGCTGGCGGTGCTTTTATCAGTAAATGTTGAGCATCGCGTGACGCATAGGCCCGTGCCTGCATCTCCCGCATCCCTAACGCATCGGTGTTAGTACTGTTGCCTGTCTGTTCGTAATTAACTTCCACCAAATTTGGCATTATAACTTCTCCAATAAGTCGTAACCTTTTTCAGACAGGCAATATTTTTGCAACCTACTTGTTGGCTTATCTGGCAACGTGTACTCAATTAGTGATTTATCCAGTAGTTCATTAATTGTCCGTTTAAATGATCCAGTTTTACTCCGTAACCCCAGCTCTTTAACGATTTCATTGGCCGAAAGGGGTTTCTCCTGAAGTATCAATAACACACTTATTGACTGGGCCCCTGACTGGGCCCCTGACTGGGCCCCTGACTGGGCCTCAACTGAGGACTCAATGACATTCGTATAAGGAAACACAACGCGCAGAAAGTTCGGATAAATTTGAAAGACACAACGGTCATAGTGTTCCAAAATACGGGGAACGCCCGAGCCTAAATGTTCAACAATTTCCAAATCACGAAAAACACGCATAATCTCTTTATTACGCGGTGATGAATAACCGTTGAAAAAGTCATCTTCACTCACGCCATAAGGTAAACCTCCTGCCGAAGTAATTTCGAGGCGATCAGAAAAGAACTCAAATTTGGGGCATGATCCATTCGAGTAATCGTTGTGGACAATGGCATTAATCACCGCCTCACGCATGGCACGACCGTGAATCATCTCTCGCTCTTCGCGCAACGGATAACCTATTTTGGTGTAAATAGTGTTTTCTACATCCATCCGCTCCAGCACACTTTTAAGTGCTTTCACCAGTGAGCAATGTCCATACTCACGGTTTTCAATCAGATCAACCCGCGTGGTATCGGCATATTTTGCCACCTGAACAGACACCCCATTTTCATCGGCCAGTAAATAGGCGGCATAGTTAGGCTTACCCTCGGGCGTTAGCAGCTCAAGGTTTTGCATAAAAGATGTATTCAGGTGAAGATTTCGAGCTTCGTAATAGATTTTCAACTGCTCAAAGGTCAGATCAAGGCGAGTCGATTCCATACGGCCAATGGTATTACGCACTCGCCTACTAAAGAGCGATTCGATCATCTCCTGTGGCATCGGTTCTGCTGCGCTACCAACACGGATAAAACAGCCTTTTTCGGTCATACCGTATTTTTTGAGACAGTACGGCTTTTCTAAGCCACCCGCAATGGTGATACGAACAATATCTTTACCGTCATGCTCTTCATGGATAATATCGAAAAGCCCCATAATTGATGGCTGGATGTTGTTTTTCAAACGATCCTTAACGGCCAGTTGAACGGCATCGCAATCACCCAATCCCACTGCGTTACCGTTGGCATCAATCCCAAGATAAATGACCCCGCCATCCTGGTAGTTCAGAAAGGCAACGACCTCTTTTTCAAGGCTATCGGTGAGTTGTCGTTTGTATTCAATACGGTTGGATTCGGTCATGAGCCTGACTTCTCCTTCTCAATCATCACTTCATACAACTTAAACAAATGCTCCAGCCGCTCCTCGTCAGAAGCAAAAGGTTTGCTTCGATAAAGCCGATCAACAGCAAGGTCAAGCTGGTGATGCGCTTCACGAAGACCATCAGGCATTTTGTCGGGATCGTACAGCTGCGCCATCGTTTTTTCAGAGTTCTTTTCCCGCTCTTCCAGCACTTCAAAAACGTGCATTGTGATGGTTTG
>JAGGYC010000125.1 GCA_021162745.1 Desulfuromonas sp.
AGCTGTTTGAAGGCAAACAAATCTCCACTTTGCCGGTGGTTGACAGCAGAGATCTTAAACGGGTAGTGGGAATATTGAAGAAGAGCACCCTGATTCAGGCGTACAACCAGAATATTTTGAAGATCGGGGTGCTGTAAACAGTGTGGATGAGCCTCCCACTGCCGTCAAGGGTTTCGAGCCTTGAGCAGACAGCCTCTTAGATGGCGGCGGATCAGTTGGCGCTGCTGGAACGGTTACAGGGTGTCGAAAATAGCTAAAACTGATTAGTGCGCAGTTGATTGATGTTTGTTTCCTCATGGGCCTTGTAGCGTGGGCGGGGCTGGCTATACTTTAATGGACTTGTTTCAACGTCGAACACGTACTGGAGAGAGCTATGAACCCTGAAAGTGATGGACCTGAAGCTTTGCAGGATGTCCTGCGGCTGGCGGACCCGACGGCGACGCTCGTGGTGGTTGGTTGTGGACGACTGGGGGCGATGCTGGCCAGCCAGCTCAGTCGTGTTGGCCGAGAAGTGGTG
Source organism: Desulfuromonas sp. (assembly GCA_021162745.1). Taxonomy (GTDB): domain Bacteria; phylum Desulfobacterota; class Desulfuromonadia; order Desulfuromonadales; family Desulfuromonadaceae; genus Desulfuromonas. The sequence goes on from JAGGYC010000125.1 coordinate 518, forward strand.
GTGGTGGACCGCAATCAGGCAGCATTTGCCCTGTTGGATGTGGATTTTAGCGGCTTTCAGGTGGTCGGGGATGCGACTGAACTGGAGGTGTTGCGTGAAGCCGGGTTGGAACGAGCGGCTTACCTGCTAGTGATGACGGAGAAGGATACTTTGAACCTGATGGTGGCCCAGGTGGGGCGGCAGGTATTTTCGGTGCCGCAGGTGGTGGCGCGGGTGTACGATCCTCAACGTGAAAGTCTCTATCGCGCTTTCGATATAGAAACGATCAGTCCTACCAGCCTGACGGCAGCGGCCTTTCTGCAGCGAACCCTGGTTAAGGGAGGTGGCTGATGCGGGTTATCCTTGCTGGTCAGGGTCGAATAGTTTATCACCTTGCCCGTCAATTCAGGCAAAAAAAGATGCAGGTGGTGGTCATCGTGCCCGATGAAGAGGAAGCGCACAATCTGGCGCGTCGTATCGGGGTTGCGGTTGTTCTGGGCGATGCGACGGCGCCTCGCTTGCTTGAAGAGGCAGGGGCTCTGCGTGCCGATGCCGTCCTGGCTCTGAGTCCTCACGATGAGGATAATCTGGCTATCTGTCAGATTGCCCGTCAGATGTATCAGGTGCCGCGTGTCATCGCTTTGGTGAATGATCCCGACAACGAAGAGATCTTTCATCGCCTGGATGTGACCGTGGCAATTTCGGTCACCCGTATTTTGTCGATTTTGATCGAAGAGCAGGCCGGGTTTGAGGCCATCGGGCAGATAATTTCGCTGGACGAAGGGCAAGTGACCGTATCGGAGGTAGTGTTGCGCCACAACGCCCCGGCGGTTGGTCTGCGGCTGGATGCCGTTGCCCTGCCGGAAGAAGCGCTGATCGGCGGAATTGTCCGCCAGGGTGCCGTGGTGATTCCGAAAGGACCGACGGTATTGCAGGGCGAGGACCGGGTCATACTGATTGCCACCGATGATTGTGTGCACGAGGCGATTGCGGTATTGGCGGGAGTGGTGGAGGAATGACTGACGCACGTTATCATGACCATCTGCTACAACGTTATCGGGTGATCGGCAGTTTCCTTGGTTTTTTGTTACAGCTGCTCGGTCTGATCATGCTGTTACCGCTGCTGGTGTTGTTCTGGGTGCCGCAGGAATGGGGACTGTCTCCCGGTTTCCTGTTGGCGGCAGCACCGTTGTTGGTCATGGGCTGGTGGCTGCGTCGATGTACCACGGAGTTGGAGAAAAGGTCACTGTCTCTGGCTGAGGGCAGCGTTATCGTGGTGATCGCCTGGCTGGCGGCAATCGTGGTCGGAACACTGCCTTTTTACTGGGCTGGTCTCGATATCAGCCGGGCGGTCTTTGAAACCACCAGCGGCTGGACAACGACGGGACTGTCTGTTGTTGACGTGGCGACGACTCCGATGCTTCTGCTTTTTTACCGTAGCCTGTTGCAGCTGGCCGGTGGAGCCGGGCTGGCGATTCTACTGGTCAGTGTCCTGGCGATTCGCGGCGGGGTTGGAGTGAGCTCAGCCGAAGGTCATTCCGAGCAGCTGGTTCCCCAAGTGCGTCACTCCGCGCGTCTGGTCATTAAACTCTATGCCGGTTATGTTCTGGTTGGGGTCATAGCACTGAAATTGGCCGGGATGAGCTGGTTTGAGGCTGTCAACCACTCCTTTTGTGCTCTTTCCACCGGTGGTTTTTCCACCCGGGCAGAGCCCCTTTATCTCTGGAGTTCTCCTGCTGCACAAAATATTCTGATGGTACTGATGCTGCTTGGCATGACCAATTTTTTAACCGCCTACACCCTGATGCTTGGACGCTGGCGTGCCGTCTGGCGTAATGCCGAACTGAAATTGACCCTGGGTTTATTATGCTTTGCCCTGATTGCGCTGTGGTACGGAACGCCCGTAGCCCGGCAAGCCGGGGTTGAAAATCTTCGGATCACCCTGTTCCAGGTCATTTCCGCGTTGTCAACTACCGGCTTTGTCATCACCGGGCTGGAACCAGAGGGGGGCTTTTCCTGGCTGTTGCTGATGGTTCTGATGCTGGTAGGAGGGGGGAGTGGTTCAACCGCCGGGGGGATCAAGCAGCAGCGTATTGTGCTGTTGTTCAAGAATTTGAAGCAGCACCTGTTGCAGCTGTCCAGCCCGCCACACGCTGTCCATGAAGAAACGGTGTGGATTGGCGACCAGCAGCGGTCTCTCAGTGGTGATGAGGTCCGCTGGGCGGGAACCTATGTGGCCCTTTATCTGCTAACCTGGTTGAGCGGAGGGTTGATTCTGACCGCTTGTGGGCATTCCATGGCGCAAAGCCTGTTTGAGTTTGCCAGCACCCTGGGCACCGTTGGCTTATCGTTGGGGGTGACCGGCATCGGCTCAGCGTCCGGGCAGCTCTGGGTTCAGATTGCGGGGATGTTGCTGGGGCGGCTTGAATTTCTGGTGCTGTTCTGGGGGAGCGCGCGGTTACTGCTTGATTTGCCGGTGCTGCTGGCCAGGCGCTGCTCTTAAGTTCACCTTGTTGGCGGTAAACAGGGCTTTATCCAGACTGTTGTTTTCCCCCTCCTATTTTTCTTCCCGAACCCTGTGCGATCCATCGACTGTAGCCGTGATGGTGGTCGGATTATCGATGGTCAGGTTGGAGGTGTGACGAACTTGCGCTCCCAGTTTCAGGCTTATTTCGAGGACGGGATGTGAGAGCTTTTCACTTCATCGCTTTTATGACAACAAACGCTCCTTTGCCAAAGCCATCCTCAACCGTTTCCACCGTCTCATCCGGAATCAATGTTTGCTTGAAGGTGAATGCGCCGAATCCGGCCGCCGCAAGGTGGCTACACACCTCTTGGGTGGAGAAGAAGGTGGCCTCCCGGTAAAAGACGCTGCTGTTCCAGAGAAGGGGTCAGGCTTGACCAGAGAAGGGGTCAGGCTTGACTAACGGACTTATCAACATTTTCTTTCAAACCGTCAAGCCGTTTCTTTAATTCGCCATTCACATTGGCTTCAAGTTCAAGTCGACGTGCTGCATGGCTGAGGCCGGAAAGGTCACGCTTTAACACGTCACCAAGCTCTTTTAATTGCAAGTGACTGTATTGCGTAACCAGCCATGCCGAAACAGCACGCACATGAGAGAAGGGCTGTCGGCGACCGGGAGTCTTTAGCTCCTCTCTGCTTATTGTATATTCGCGGCATAATAGATCAAGAATGTTATTAATTGTTGTCGCTGGAATGTAGGGTTGTTCCGCTTGTAATAGCGCATGCTGAACAAATGAATCATCGCCCAATGCGCGGCCCTCAAAAGAGCCATGGTGAAATTCTTTTCGGTGACCCTCGTCCAATCCGTCGTTGATAAATGAGATGTAATTCAATACCGCCGTGTTTCGTTCATTTCCCAGTTGTTCCAGTACCCAATCCGTTGATAACCATGGCACCGC
>JAGGYC010000063.1 GCA_021162745.1 Desulfuromonas sp.
AACAATATCATCCGTGCGTACGGCATACATGAGCTGTTTTGCGACTTCGCACAGCACCATGTCACCGGCATCGTGGCCATAGTTATCATTGATCTGTTTAAAATAGTCGGCATCAATCAACATACAGGCCACCGTCTGATTGTTTTCTGTGGTCTCAGCCCATAAGTGTTCCAGAGCCTGCATGGCATAACGTCGATTGGCCAATCCCGTCAGAACATCCGTTGTAGCCAGTTGTTCCAGCTGCTGATTGGCATCGGATAGTGCTTGTGTCCTCTGTTCCACTTTTGATTCCAGGCTCTGGTTCAATTCAGAGAGTGATCGGTTACGACTGGAGACCTGATTGAACAAATTGTTGAGGGCTTTAAGAAGAGACGCGGTGGATTTATCGGCACTCTGTTCCCTGGTGTCAAAGGCTTCAGAGGCGCTGCTGCCCTGTTGGATCGCCTCCACCTGCCGTGCCATGTTCATATCCGAGCCGAGGATATGATAAACTAGCCAGTTGATCAGGAACTCAAACAGGTTTTTTTCTGTAATGGAACCGCCTGAAAACATATCGTTATGCAGTAAAGAGACATCCTGAAAAAACGTCTGATGCTCTTTGTTGTGTTGTCTGATGTGGCGTTGATCGACCCCGGCGGCATGCATCACTTTTTCTTCTTCAACAAAATGATAACGGGCATAAGAGACCAACTCGTCAAAAAGCGTTTCAATGTCAGCGGATTTAATTTCATCCTGAGCGAGAAGCCTGCCGAATGCATTGGTCACATCCACAAGATGGTGATGTTGCTGATCAACCTCAGACAAGCCGGTTTCAAAACTCTGATCCCACTGAAAAACATCCATACATTACCTCTGTAAGCACACCATTAAACAAACAGTTAACAGACATTTTAAGCATGTCCGTTGATTTACACCGGAGTCGAACCGATCATCCATTATCAGAAGCAACAATCAGCCTACTCTCCAGGCAAACGGGTGTCAATAATTCTGACTAGTTACTTAAGTAATTAAGGATTTACGGGTCCATTAATTTTATTAATCCCTGTGCACCCTGCACTTGCCGACAATGTTACATCAACCATTCGACTTGCATCCGCGCTCTGCCCTGATACCGTTGTTAAACAACCCTGAATTTTGCGAGGAGGTCTTTATGATGAAAAAATGTGTTGGCGTTCTATTGCTGCTGTTGCTGCTTAATCTAACCGCCTGCGGTTACTTCCTCTATCCTGAACGACGCGGACAAACACAGGGACGCATTGATACCGCCGTCACCCTGCTCGATGCCGCCGGATTGTTGATTGGCGTGATACCGGGAGTGATCGCCTTTGTGGTGGATATCACCACCGGCGCTATCTATGTGCCGACAGAAGGCAAGACGATTATCGACAAGCACATAGATGAAATCAACAAGATGCAACAGGGGAAAGAACAATCGTCACTTGAAGAACAGGGTGCTGTTGATCGGACGCTGATTGCCGACATGCTCGCGGATGATCTGGGCGTAACGATTGAGCCTGAATCGATTGCCTTTTACAGCGTTGATGGCGACGATCTGTCTGAACTGAAGCACAACAGCTTTGAACAGATTGAGTAATGACGCGTCAAATGGACAGAACAGACCGTTCAGCAACCAAAGCCGCGCCGCCAGCATCACTTTGGTGATGCTGGCGGCGGATTTTTGGCGATATAACATTAAGGACTGAAGCGATCCGCCATCTGCTGATTAATTTGCTGTAAAATGAAATTTCTGCCAGGATTGGATTCCCGCCTTAATTGAATATGCGGCCAATCCTTAAACGATGACCAGAATCCCCCTGCCGTGAGCCCCATGGATTTTGCTATCCCGGCATAGTTTCCATAACCATTGATGCCGTTTAGTTGTCTTCGTGTGGACCATTCGGCATCGCCGTCCAGCAGCCAAAAACAATCGACGGCCTCCCCCCATTGATGCCAGGAAAAACCCGGAATCGCATTGGTTACATGACGACCATTTTGAGGACCGACACTTTCTATGCAATGAGCCAAAAATACAGCACCATCTCTGCTTAATTCTTCAATTTTCCGTTCAACTTGTTGCCTGGACCGTGACTGTCTCCACAATTTGCCCTGTTCGAAAGGGGTACGAAGAGTAAAAAACGGTCTCATTGGATAACCTGATGCCTCGCATCTAGCTAATAGTTGTTCTACCTGTGTTTTGAATTCCGGTAGCAGATCATTTAAATCACGTGACATGTTTTCTCCTTTAGTCCTTCTCCTTAGGCATAAAGAACGGAAGATCAGTGCTAATCAGGTTATTTTTTGAGGTTCTCCGCCACATCGATCAGCAGACTCGCGGTCAACCTCGACCGATTGACAATGCCTGCGAAATGTCTGTTGTCGTCAACGACAGGAAGGGTATCCATGTTGAGAGCTTCCATTCTTCGTAGTGCCTGATCTTTGTCCGTCTCTTTTGTTACGGCATGCTTTGACGCAATAAATCCGGGCAACCGAGCGAGCTCCTTTCTGTTGGCTGTATTCAACCACTCGGCGAAATCCTTCGCCATGTAGGGCGGACGCTCAGCCTGAAACACCCCTATGAGCTCGCGTGCATTCGACAAGGCAAAGAATGTCCCATCCGGATTCTCGATAACCAGATATTTGAGGAACGGTTGCCTGGCGAGGAGCATAAAATACTCGTCTATTGCCGGGCCCCAGTAACCACCGTGTCCGAGCCGAAACAACAGTCCTTCCGTCTTGCGCTCGATGAGTTGCGGAATCTCCTCAACGCCACGTTTCGGATCAAGGCGTATGGGCTCGGAGGGCAATCCGACAAGCGGTGTTACTTGCGAAGCGATGACCGAGGTTTGGGCATTGACAAAGGCGGTCTCGATCTTGCCCCCACCCTCTCCGATCTCAAACTTCTGTAGCTTGCCGGTGACCAAAAGAAAAACCACGACCGGGAGAACGGCGACCACAATGTCTGTTGGTTTCACCTCGAAACGGTTATTCTTCGCCCGCAGCAACACGAGCACCGCGAGAATAAGCACAAAACTACCGATCGAAAAACCGACGGCTGTATCCATGAAATGCCTCCTTACATCCAACACGTTATAGGGGAAACTTCTGCGTATCCAGCTTATCCCATTCCCGACATCCTCGATCTTCATCCCCGACATTGAAAAAGAGGAGCAACCCGATTGGGTCACTCCCCTTTTCATGTCGGCAGGAATCTAATAGTACAATCAATACTTTAGTTGTTTCTGATTTAACATTTTGCGATGGCCATCCGTTTTCGGCTTACTCTCCTTTGGCCGCCTCT
>JAGGYC010000120.1 GCA_021162745.1 Desulfuromonas sp.
GAGCATAGCTCTTGGAGAAAGTACGGGTGACAATCAGGTTTTCATATTTTTTCACCAGCGGCAGCGCCGTTTCCACGGCAAAATCAGCATAGGCTTCATCAACCACCAGCATGCCGTCACAGCGCTGGGCCAAGTCCTCTATCTCGTCAAGACTGAAGATAATCCCCAGCGGCGCATTGGGACTGGTCAAAAAGAACAGTTTGCCACCATAATGCTCAGGGCGTTCTGGAAAATCAGCCAATTTATACTGTTCAGTCAAGCCAAAGGTACGAATCTTCGCACCCTGAATATCGATCAAAGTACCGTAATAGGAGTAGGATGGATGGACAAATGCCACCTCCTCCCCCTCTCCGGCAAAGGCACGGATCAGGTTATTCAGCAACTCGTCGGAGCCGTTGGCCATGATCAGCCACTCCGCATCAAAACCATACAGCTCGGCGGCAGCCTGACGCGCGGCACGACTGGCGGCATCGGGATACTGGCGCAGTGATGCACCCTCATCTCCCAACTCGCGGCGAATGGCTTCGGCTACCTGTGGCGATGGTGGGTAGGGATTCTCATTGGTGTTGAGCTTGATCCACTGTTCGGAATCTTCGGGTTGAAAACCGGGCACATAGCCGGCCATCTCGGCAATATTTTTTCGTAACGGAATCATTGTATTCACCTTTATCGAAACTCGACTTGGCGGTTAATAAACCTCCAACACCTCATACTCCGTAGTACGACGCACCGGCGCAAATCCGGCATCGCGAGCCAGATCAATCAACTGCTGCCGGGTCATACGGAACGACACGCCGGCTGCGGCAACGACATTCTCCTCCAGCATGGTGCCACCAAGGTCATTGGCACCAAAACGTAGCGCCACCTGCGCCAATTGCGCCCCCTGGGTTACCCAACTGGCCTGAACATTGTCGATGTTATCCAGCACCAGTCGCGACAGCGCCACTACGCGCAGATAATCACTGCCGGTGGCTGTTTCGCCGCCGAACTCACCCTCCAGCTCCGTATTACTGGGCTGGAACGTCCAACTGATAAAAGCACTGAAGCCGCCGTCCTTGTGCTGACTACGCTGCTGCATCTCGCGCACCCGGAACAGGTGTTCAACAATTTGCTCATCGGTTTCACAGGAACCGAACATCAGCGTCGCCGTGGTGGTCATCCCCAGGTCATGAGCAATCTCCATCACATCGGCCCACTGCCGCCAGCCGATTTTGTTGGGCGAGATGGTCTTGCGCACGTCGTCCACCAGCACCTCGGCGCCGCCACCGGGGATCGATTTCAGCCCCGCCGCCTGCAACCGCGTCAGGCACTGCTCGACACTCAGATCGGCGAGCTGGGAAATCTGGATGATCTCCGCCGGAGACAGGGAATGGATCTGTACCGTCGGGAAGCGTTCACTGAGTTGCCGGAATAACTCCTCAAACCACTCAATCCCCAGGCTGGGATGGACACCACCCTGCATCAACAGCTGAGTGCCGCCATGGTCGACCAGCTCCTGCACCTTGGCGAAGATCTCATCGTAGCTGAGCAAATAGGCCTCTTCATCATCCTCATCGCAGTAAAACGCGCAGAAACGGCATTTACAACAACAGACATTGCTGTAGTTGACATTGCGATCGACAACGAAGCTCACCTGACCATCGGGATGGCGCAGCTTACGTTGCTCATCGGCCATCTGCCCCAACTCCAGCAGATCGGCTTGGTTGAGCAGGTACAGCGCGTCCTCACGACACAGCGGCTGCCCCGCCACCAGCTTGTCCTTAATCGTTTGCAGCACCATTACGCATCATCCTCAACGTCATCGTAGACCCGTACCTGCTGATAGAGGGTATCGCGTTCCACCGGAATTTTACCGGCATTGCGGATCTGGCGCAAAATCTCATCTTTGGCCAGCTCCTGCGGCGAGTCGGCACCGGCATCGTGACCGATCTTCTCCTCGACTACGGTGCCATCGAGATCGTTGACGCCAAACGCCAGCGCCACCTGGGCAATTTTCAGCCCCAGCATGATCCAGTAGGCCTTGATGTGTTGGAAGTTGTCGAGATAGATGCGGCTGATGGCCAGGGTCTTCAGGCAATCAATCCCGCCCGGCCCCTTGGCATTGGGAATGCGGGTATTGTCCGGTTGAAAGGCCAGCGGAATAAAGGACTGGAAACCACCGGTCTTGTCCTGCAAGGCACGCAGTTTGGCCATGTGATCGACACGATCGGCGTAACCTTCGACATGACCGAACAGCATGGTGGCGTTACTCTTCAGCCCGCCGTCGTGGATCTTTTCGGTCACCTCCAGCCAACGCTCGCCGGAGATCTTTTCTGGACAGATCTGATTACGCACCTCGGCATCAAGAATCTCGGCCCCACCGCCGGGGGTGGAATCAAGTCCCAGCCGTTTCAACTCGGAGATCACCTCTTCAACGGGCCGTTTGGAGATCTGAGAGAAGTAGTCGATCTCCACGGCGGTAAAGGCCTTGATTTTCAGGTTGGGATTATTGGCCCTGATGGTCGCCATCATGCGCAGGTAAAACTCAAACGGCAGCTCAGGGTGCAAACCACCCACCATGTGCAGCTCGGTGGCTCCGGCAGCAGTGGCTTCAGCCGCCCTTTCCAGAATTTCACTCAGGTTGTAGGTGTAGCCCTCAGGATCAATCCCCTCCTTGCAAAACGCACAGAAGCGGCATTGATTCACGCAGACATTGGTGTAATTGATATGGCGATTGACGTTAAACAACACCTTGTCGCCATTCTTTTGCCGGTTGATGTCGGCGGCCAATTGACCGATGCCAAACAGATCATCCGATTCAAACAGTTGCAAAGCGTCATCGTCACTGATGCGCTGGCCGTTTTCTATTTTTGCCCGGACACGGGACACAATATTATTCATGGTTTTCTCCCCAGCGTGGAAACAGCGTGTGGGGCAGACCAAGGCTGTCGAAGATTTTACCGACGACAAAATTGATCAGCTCTTCCACGCTTTGTGGCTGGCTGTAAAACGCCGGCATGGCCGGCAGGATAATGGCTCCAGTCTGCGACAGGGTCAGCAGGTTCTGAAGATGAATACTGTTAAAAGGGGTTTCGCGCGGCACAATAATCAGCGGTCGCCGTTCTTTGAGCATCACATCGGCCACCCGTTCAATCAGGTTGCCGCTGATCCCCGTCGCCACCCGCGCCACGGTACCCATGGAACTGGGGACAATCACCATGGCATCGGCTGCGGCGGAACCGCTGGCAACGGGTGCGGTAAAATCCTGCTCTCCATAACAGCGCAAGCGCTGCTGGTCATCAGAAAAATAGCTCCGCGCCTGCTGCTGAAACAGCTCAATATCGCTAGACCACTCCAAGCCGTGCTCCACAGCCAACACCTGACGCGCCGCCGCTGAAACCAGCAGGGAAACCCGGTGTCCGGCATTGAGGAGTTGTTGAATCAACACCGTGCCGTAAACCGCCCCCGAAGCGCCGGTGAGGGCAACGGCAACATGTTTGCACGAACTCATAGCAACACCACATCGAGCAAAACAAAGAAAAACAAGGTCACGCTGATATAGCCGTTCATAGTAAAAAAAGCGGCATCCATCTTGCTCAGATCACCCGGCTTGACCAGCGAATGCTCATAGACCAACATCGCCGCCACCGTCGCCACCCCGAGCAGATAGATCCAGCCCAGGCCACTGCCGGGCAACGCCAGCAGCAACAGCACAATCATACCGATATGGAATCCTCGTACCAGTTTGAACGACCCCTCTTCACCGAGGCGCACCGGAATGGAATGCAAACCCTGCTCACGATCAAAATCCAGATCCTGCAAGGCGTACAGCACATCAAATCCAGAAACCCACAACAACACCGCCAGACCGATCATAACAACGGACCAGCTGATATCGCCGCGCAAGGCGATCCAGGCACCAACGGGTGCCGCCCCCAGGCACAGGCCGAGGATGATGTGAGCATAGGCCGTGAAACGTTTGGCAAAGGAATACAGGGCGAGAAAAAACACCGCCACCGGCGACAGATAAAAACACAGTGGATTAAGCATCCACGCTGCAAAGATCAGCAGCGCAAAGGAGACCAGTACAAAAACCGATGCCTCCCAGCGAGCCACCAGACCGGCAGGGATATGGCGCTCGGCGGTGCGTGGATTAAGAGCGTCAATCCGCGCATCAAGCAGCCGATTGAGGCCCATGGCCCCGGAGCGGGCGCCAATCATGGCAATACATACCCAGAGCACCTGGCCAAAGCTCGGCAGAGCGCCGTTGGCCTTCGCCGCTAACACCAGGCCAATCAGGGCAAAAGGAAAGGCAAAAATAGTATGGGAGAATTTAATCATCTCCAGTAAAGATCGTAGCTTGGGCAAAACCATCGCTGTCATGATCGACCTCCTCAGGTGTACGGTTGCAAAACCTTAGCACTGTACACCTGCGCCGGATGATGAATCAAGATGTTTGCTAAAAAGGCAGGACAACCGCATCTATTTTTTTCAGCAATGGGCTTGTCGTTGATACGGAATCAGCAAAACTGGAGCTGTCCCCGCACTTTTGAGGTTTTAGAGGGGCTGTCCCGCGAACTACCAGCGTTCCAGAGTAGAAATAATGCAGTTCGTTATCCTCACCGCATCCTAACTAAAGCAATCCTTTGCAAAAAATCATTTCCTTTCAATAGCACAGTGTTATATTTGAAACCATAGGAGGAAAAATGCGCCAAACCCTCTATTTGACAACCATGCTGTCCGGCTTCTGGCTGTTGCTGTCCGGTCATACCGACACGTTCATGCTGAGCTGCGGTCTGGTCTCCGTTTTGATCACCGTTGCCATCGTTCAGCGCATGAATATTGTCGATGAGGGCTCACAACCCCTGAACCTGCCGGTTCGCATCTTCGGCTACTGGTTATGGCTAGCCAAAGAGGTGGTCAAATCAACTTGGGATGTGTCCCTGCACATCTGGAGCCCCCGTCTCAACATCAGTCCAACAGTGATCTGCATCGAAGCCAGTCAGAAAACCCCAACAGGTCTCATGATATTCGCCAATTCCATCACCCTGACGCCGGGAACGGTGTGCATGAATGTTGACGACAACAAAATGGAAATTCATGCCCTGACCTTGAGCGCGGCCAACGATCTAATGTCCGGCGAAATGGATCGCCGCGTCAGCAAGATGGAGGATAACTATGCTTGAGGCTATTTACGGAGCGAGCTGCCTGGCTATTCTGGCGGTGATGGGACTGGCTTTGCTCCGGGCCGTCCTCGGCCCCAGCGCTTTTGACCGCCTGATGGCCGTCAACATGTTCGGCACCAAAACGGTTCTGCTGATCAGCGTCTTCGGTTTTTTGACCGGTCGCCCCGACTTCCTCGATATTGCCCTGATCTATGCCCTGGTGAATTTCCTCGGCACCATTGCCGTACTGAGGTTTTTTGAAGGGCGTAAAACTCCGGCCTGTTACGACGAACCCGCAGAAGAACAGAAGGAGTGACGGATGGAGATTACTGCAATCATCACAGCGCTGTGCCTTGTTCTGGGTAGCCTGCTCGGCATCACCGGAGGAATCGGCGTCTATCGGCTACCCGATTTTTTTACCCGCCTGCATGCCTGTGGCATAACGGATTCGGCCTGTGCATTCCTGATCCTTTCCGGCTTGATGTTTCAGACCGGCACCAGCCTTGAGACCGTCAAGCTGCTCTTCATTCTGATCTTTTTGCTCATCACCAGCCCGACCTCGACCCACGCCCTGGCCAAGGCTGCACTCAACAGCGGAGAAACACCCCTGATGGAGCAACAGCAGACGCAGCAAAAACGGGAGGAGCGCTGATGGAACTGTTTATCGACATCACCCTGCTGACGTTTCTGTGCATAACGGCGCTGGCGATCACCGTTATCCGCAAGCTGTTCTGCGCCGTTATGCTGGCGGGGATTTTCAGCCTGTTGTCCGCCTGCCTGTTCGTCAGCATGGACGCCGTCGATGTCGCCTTCACCGAAGCCGCCGTCGGTACCGGCATCGCCACCGTTCTGATGCTCGCAGCTCTCAACCTGAGCCATTCACGGGAGAAATGCCCACCCTATCAACCACTGCTGGCCCTGCTGGTGGTTTGCACCACCGGCGCTGTGCTGGTTTACGGCACCATGGACCTGCCGGCCTTCGGCGACGCAACGGCTCCCATCCACCACCACGTTGCGCCGCGCTATATTGAACAGTCACAACAGGAGATCGGGCCACCCAACTTTGTCACTTCGATCCTAGCCAGCTACCGCGGCTACGACACCTTGGCTGAAACCGTTGTCATCTTCACCGCCGGCTTGAGTGTTGTTGCCCTGCTGGGCATACGCGACCGCCGGGGTGGGCAATCCATCACCACCGACCGTAGCGCCATGAAGGGCTATCTGGTATTGCGCGTCGTCACCAAGCTGTTGTTGCCCTTTATTTTTCTGTTTGCCCTCTATGTCCAGTTTCATGGCGACTATGGTCCCGGCGGCGGGTTCCAAGCCGGGGTTATTTTTGCCAGCGGCGTCATCATCCACAGTCTGACCCTGGGCCGGGATCGCACCCTGAAAGCCTTTCCCCAACGTTTTCTGACCATTCTGGCGACAGCAGGCGTTCTACTCTACGGCGGCACCGGACTGGCGGCCATGGTTCGCGGCGGCAATTTTCTGGACTATTCCGTTTTGGGCGCAACGGCCCTGGCCGGTCAACATCTGGGCATCTTTCTCGTTGAGTTGGGGGTCGGTGTAACAGTTTTTGCCAGCATGACCCTGATGTATTACGCCTTCAGCTACCGGAAGGAGGCCTGAAGCATGGACTCTATCCCCATGAATGTGTCAGGACATTTCAACTACTGGGTCGCCATTTTTCTGATGATGACGGGTTTCTACGTCGTTATCTCGCGCGGCAACCTGATCAAAAAGCTGATCGGCTTGAACCTGTTCAGCACTTCGGTCTTCATTCTATACATCTCGCTGGGGAAAATTCATGGTGCAACAGCGCCCATTGCCTCAGAGACATTTCACCTCTACTCCAACCCGCTGCCCCATGTGCTGATTTTGACGGCCATTGTCGTCGGTGTTGCCACCACCGCCGTCGGCCTGGCCCTGACGGCACGCATTTACGAACAGTACGGCACCATCGAAGAGGACGAAATTCGTATCAAGGATGAATCGCTATGATCCATCTGCCCCATCTCGCCCATCTAGCCATTTGGCAGGTTCTCTTTCCGCTACTCGCGGCACCGTTGTGCCTGCTGCTGCGTAGCGGTCGCCTGGCCTGGCTCATTGCGACCCTGGCCAGTTGGGCCAGTCTGGCCGTCAGTGTTCTGCTACTGCGCACCATCAACTGTAACGGCCCACTGACCTACAACCTCGGCGGCTGGCCCGCCCCCTGGGGCATCACCTATCATGTCGATGCCCTTAGCGCCTTTGTGTTACTCATCGTCTCCGCCATGGCGGCACTGGTGATGCCCTACGCCGCCAAAAGCGTAAGCCGTGAGATCGACGTAGAAAACCATCGCCTGTTCTACGCCCTGTTGTTGATCTGCCAGGCCGGACTGCTGGGGATCGTTGTCACCGGCGATGCGTTCAATATGTATGTTTTTCTCGAACTGTCCTCGTTGTCCTCCTACGCCCTGATCGCCCTCGGCAAGCGGCGCCGCGCCCTGACCGCCGCCTTTCAATATCTGGTCATGGGCACTATCGGCGCCACCTTTATCCTCATCGGTATCGGCCTGCTTTACAGCCTGACCGGCACCCTCAACATCCAGGATCTGGCGGTCCGCATCGCTCTGATTCCCACATCCGCCGTCGGCCATCGCACCCTGATTACCGCCTTTGCCTTTCTGACCGTCGGTTTCAGCCTCAAGCTGGCCCTGTTTCCCCTCCATCTGTGGCTACCCAATGCCTATACCTATGCCCCTAGCGTCGTCACCACCTTTCTGGCGGCAACAGCAACCAAGGTTGCGGTCTACATGCTGTTGCGCTTCTCCTTCAGCATTCTCGGCAGCCGTTTTGTCTTTGAACAGCTGACCTTGGGCAAAATCATGCTGCTGCCGTCGCTGGCGGCCATCATTATCGCTTCGCTGGTCGCCATCTTTCAATACGACATCAAGCGGATGCTGGCCTATTCCAGCATCGCCCAGATCGGCTACATGACGCTGGGGATCAGTCTCAACAGCCACACCGGGCTAATGGCCGGTATTCTCCATATGTTCAATCATGCCCTGATGAAGGGAGCACTGTTCATGGTGATGGGGGCCGTCAGCTATCGTGTCGGCTCCGTGTATCTGAACGACTTTCGCGGCCTCGGGCGGCGTATGCCGTGGACCATGGCGGCCTTTGTCATCGGCGGTCTGAGCCTGATGGGCGTTCCGCTGACCGCCGGTTTCATCAGCAAGTGGTTTCTCATTGAGGCCGCTCTGGAAACGGGCTGGTGGTCGATAACGGCGGTGATTCTGCTCGGCTCGCTACTGGCGGTGATCTATATCTGGCGGGTGGTGGAAACAGCCTACTTCAACCCACTCCAAGAGATTGAAGACGACGAGCACACGGAAGCTCCCGCCAGTCTGCTAATTCCGCTGTGGATTCTGATCGGCGCAAACATCTACTTCGGCATCGACACCTCTGTTCCCGTCGACATGGCAAGCTGGGCGGCCTCGGCGTTGCTGGAAGGGACGATGCGATGACAACAGCAACGCTGTTACAACTCTGCATTCTGATCCCTGCCGCCGGAGCCCTGTTTATTGCCGCCAGCCACCGGCTGCCCAATCTGCGCGAAGGGGTGACGATCCTGACGGCGTCCTCGCTGCTGGCGGTGGTCATGGCGTTGTTCCAGCGCCCCGATGCCCTTACCTTGCCGCCGCTGGTACTGGCAACACCCCTGCCCGGGATTGACTTTGAACTACAGCTTGAACCGCTGGGTCTGTTATTCGCCGGAGTTGCCAGTCTGCTGTGGCTGATCACCAGCCTCTATACCATCGGCTACATGCGTGCCAACGGCGAGGAACACCAAACCCGTCTCTACATCTGCTTTGCCATCGCTCTGGCCAGCACCATGGGCATTGCCCTGGCCGGAAACCTGCTGACGCTGTTTCTGTTTTATGAACTGCTCACCCTGTCCACCTATCCGCTGGTCACCCACAAGGGGGACCACGATGCCGTGACCGGAGGCCGGTTCTATCTCGGCATCCTGATCTCCACCTCCGTCGGTCTGCTGCTGCCCGCCATCATCTGGACCTGGCATGTCGCCGGTACCACCAGCTTTCGCCCCGGAGGGATTCTCGAATGGACCATGGAGCCGACAGCGGTAACGATTTTGCTGCTGCTCTATGCCTTTGGTATCGGCAAAGCCGCGCTGATGCCGATCCACCGCTGGCTGCCCGAAGCCATGGTCGCACCGACCCCGGTCAGCGCCCTGCTCCATGCCGTTGCCGTGGTCAAGGCCGGTGTCTTTACCATGGTCAAGGTTGTCCTCTACATCTTCGGCCCCAATTTACTGCGCGAGACGGGCAGTCACTATCCGCTGCTGATCATTGCCTCGATTACAATTTTATGCGCTTCCATGATCGCGTTGCAGCAGGACAACCTGAAACGCCGTCTGGCCTATTCCACCATCAGCCAACTAGCCTACATCACCTTGGCCGTCGCCATTCTGGCCCCGCTTTCCATCCCCGCAGCGGCCATCCATATCGCCGCCCATGCCTTCGGCAAGATCACCCTGTTTTTTGCTGCCGGAGCCATCTATACCGCCGCCCATAAAACCAAGGTCAGCGAGTTGGACGGCATCGGCAAACGGATGCCGTGGACGATGACGGCTTTTGCCATCGGCTCTCTGTCCATGATCGGCCTGCCGCCCGCCGCCGGTTTTATCTCGAAATGGTACCTTTTGCAGGGCGCACTGTCGGCACAGCTGTGGCCTGTAGCCGGGGTTATACTGCTGAGTACCCTGCTCAATGCCGGTTACCTGATTCCCATCGTCTATGTCGCTTTTTTCCGGAAGGAAGCCCATCCGCCCCACCATGAACACGGCGAAGCACCCTTCATCATGGTACTGGCCCTGAGTACAACGGCAGCATTGACACTGGTGATGTTTTTCTGGCCGGAGCCTGTTCTCCATCTGGCAACACAATTGACGGTTTCGCAAAAATGAATTAGATGGCTAAGCAAAAATTTCGACCTACAAGGCGTAGTGGGTTTTCAAGGGTGAAGGCATACGTGTTGTATGTCGAGGTCTTGAAAAAACGCTGCAACGCAGGAGGGCGGACTTTTTGCGACGCCATCACAATTGACGGGAGCTTTAAAATGAACGTCTCGCATCCAAACAAGGCACATAATTCATACGTAAAGCGGCTGATTTACCTGTTGGCCGGCGGCTGCCTGCTGTTGCTGGGGATGGATCTGTTCCATCCACCCCACAGTCCCCTTCAGCATTCCAGCCCTCACGCCCCCGTCACCGGCATTTACCTGCTGATCAGCGGTGTTGGGCTGCTCATTATTCTACCCTTGTCCCGCTTGCTGGGATGGCTGCTTCGACGCCGGGAGGAGTTCTATGATCGCTGATCCGGTAGCCACCCTCGGCCTTGTCCCTCCCGGCCTGATTCTGATCGGCAGCGGTTTAGTGCTGTTTTTTCTGCCGTCACGCGTTCGATCCCTGATCGTCGTTGTGCTGCCGTTACTGCTGCTGGTGCAACTCGTTCTGATGGGGCAGGGAGAGCATAATACCCTGACACTGAGTTGGTTGAATCAAACCCTGACGTTGCTGCGCCCTTCAGCGACCGGGAAACTGTTTGCCACCGTCTTTCTGTTTGCCCTGTGGGCCGGTGGCCTGTTCGCCCTGAAAACCGCTCATCGCGGTGAACTGGCGGCAGCCTTTATCTACGCCGGCGGCAGCATCGGCATCTGTCTGTGCGGCGACTGGATCACCTTGTTCGGCTTCTGGGAGGTGATGGCGCTGGCATCAACATTCATCATCTGGAACGGTCAGCAAGGCGATTCAAGACGGGCGGGGATGCGCTACCTGCTGGTTCATCTGGCCGGTGGTGTCCTGTTGCTAACGGGCATTGCCGGACTGGCCATTTCTGGAGAGATAGCGGAAGGGGGGCTGACCTTTGCCCACCTGACTCCGGACAGTCTACACTATTGGCTGATTCTGGCGGGGATTCTGGTCAATGCCGGAGCGCCACCATTGTCGTTCTGGATTGCCGATGCTTATCCGCAGGCCAGCCCCAGCGGTATGGTTTTCCTGTCGGCCTTCACCACCAAGACAGCGGTATTTGTGCTGATAACGGCCTTTGCCGGTGAAGTCCTGCTGATCCCCATCGGCCTTTACATGGCTTTTTACGGCATCGTCTATGCGCTGCTGGAAAGCGATGTACGCCGCATTCTGGCCTACAGCATTGTCAATCAGGTCGGCTTTATGGTTACAGCCATCGGCATCGGCACGACAACAGCCCTGCACGGCGCGACAACCCATGCCGTGGCCCATATTCTCTACAAAATGGTGCTGCTCATGGGTGCGGGTTCCGTGCTGCTCGCCACCGGCCACAGCCAAGCGGCCAAACTCGGTCGGCTATGGCGTTCCATGCCCTGGACCACCGGCTGCGTGCTGATTGGTGCCGCCGCCAGCATGGGGGTGCCATGGACCTCCAGTTTTGTCACCAAATCCCTGATTCTTCAGGATGCTGCCGAGAGCCACAACACCATGGTCTGGTTGCTGTTAACCCTCTGTTCGGCAGCCGTGGTCTTTAATGCCGGTATCCGGTTCCCGTGGCTGACCTTTTTCCAGCTCGATCGCCCCGCGCCACAACCCTTGGAAGCGGAACAGGGACAAAACCAGGAACAGGATAACAAACAAACCAGCGGCGACCCCCGAGGCTGGAGCCGCATCGCCATCACAGCGGCAGCGGCACTATGCCTGCTCGTCGGCTGGTTTCCCCAGCTCCTCTACGCCCAGCTCGGCGCAGCGGGGCTCTATCATCCCTACACCTGGCCCCATATCATCGAGCAATTGCAGATTTTGCTACCCGCAATGCTGCTGTTTTTCCTGAGCCTACGCTGGTTTCAACCACAACGGGGGCTGTTGCTGGACACAGACTGGCTCTTCCGTTCTGCACTGTACAATCTCTGGCTATGGTTCAGTCACGTCCTGAAAAATCGCTTTCAGGTATTTATCCGCTTTCTGTTCAACTCACAAATTCGCAGCTTCAATTTCTTATTCCGCCACTACGGGCCACGCGGCATTCTCGCCCGCTCCTGGCCGACAGGCAGCATTGCGCTGTGGGTGGCGATCATCCTTGCCAGTTATGTGGTTCTTTATAGCGTGCAATGATTCAGCAAAAACAGTCCGGAAGAGTCGGGGGTATCGTCGAGAACGATCAAGGGATATATCTCAAGCATCAGGCGGTTTTGTAGGATTAAAATCTTGTTCCCGTTGTTCAGCTACGTCCCCTCCAAACTACCCTTCCAAATACAGACATAAGTGAACCCAACTTGACCCCATCGCCACCTCAATATACAATATAAAATAGTTGTCCTTGAAGCTCATCTTTTTACATCAAAAGCATATTCTGAAAATTGAATATGCTTTTGCAAGAGGCTCGAATATCCATGAATTATTGTCGCACATCAATCATCTGTGGCATCTCTATCATCGCCTTGGTGTTGTTTGTTATCGCCGTCCAGGCAGCAAGCGGTGATTATACAGCGTCTGCGCATGGAAACAGTAGCTATGGTGTCCTGCGAACATCCATGACACCATACGCCAGGGGTAATTGTGCCCACTGTCATGAACAACACACATCTGTTGCGGGAAACGAACCAGCTCCAGTCAGCGGTTCATCAGACTGTTATCTTCTGTTTGCTAATAGCGGCCCAACTATGGCTCCCTACGCTCAATCAGACTCAATCTGCTTTGCCTGCCACGGCGGACTGTCGACAATGCAAAATGAGGTGATTGGCAATAATAACTACAGTGCCACTTTTGCTGGAGCAACGGTGGAATCGGATAACATCATGACGGCATTCAATCAAAGCTCTTACCACAATCTACATGACATTAAAAAATACATTGTTGGTGATAGCGGCA
Source organism: Desulfuromonas sp. (assembly GCA_021162745.1). Classification (GTDB taxonomy): domain Bacteria; phylum Desulfobacterota; class Desulfuromonadia; order Desulfuromonadales; family Desulfuromonadaceae; genus Desulfuromonas. Next base: position 13,051 of record JAGGYC010000120.1, read on the forward strand.
CGAAATCTTTTGCAAATTTTCCAGCAGGAAGCAACCCATGCTGTGGTTGTCATAATATTCACATTGCCAGAGCAAATAAAAGAGATCCCGGCAATCCAGTATCGACGGCTCTCTCCAAACCATCAGATCACGGCAACCTGTTTGGTAACGATACACCTGCAGAGCGGATGAGCGACACAACTTACAACGCCAACTACCAACCACCTTATTTTATCGGTTCGAGCAATTTAGAACCTGATGGTCTCAGTAGCGACAGAGCAACTCAGGCGGAGAAAACACCTGACTACGATGAATTCTGTACCGATTGTCACAACAGCACCAATACCATCTACAGTACCACTTTGGCCCGTAACTTACGCACCATCGACTGGGATAACGAAAAGCACGGCAAAGGGGATGCCGAGGGGTCTATTTCAGTCGATGCTCCGTTTACAAGCGGCAGCGGTTCTATGGGCTATGTGCTGGCATGCACTGATTGCCACGAACCCCATGGTTCTTCCAATGTCTTCCTGATCCGCAACGGTGTTAATGGTGCGCAGTTATCGGGAAATATTTCCGCTGAAATTTCCACTGATTGGAGATATCTCTGTGCCAGATGCCATGATGACGACAATGAAAATATTCACCATTCCAGCGCAGACAAACCCTATACTCAATACCAGTGCAAAAAATGTCACTCTAATTATCCTACATCTGCACTTCTACGCTGTAGCAATTGCCATTATCACGGCTCATGGGTGAACGATCCGAGTAACTCTTTAGATCAAACGCCAGACGACGATCCAACAACACGAAAAACATTTTAGTGTGAGAAATTATGGATGCAATCCATGCACTGTTGAAGGATTACTCAAAAAAGGGATCACAAAAAAAGGGGAGAGTAGAGAGCAGGTCTCACCAGCTTTAGGTCTCAGCTTATCTGTTACCGCCACTTTCGTTTAACGGTGCCTAAATAGCTTTTCCATAACTGCGTTGACCAGCCCTCCCTCATCAAACCATACGTGTGGTTTTCCCGCACACGGCTTTCCGATGTTCTTCACCACAAGGCATGCGCTGTCTTCCAGCCTGCTATTATTGATGGCGTCGCAAAAAGTCCGCCCTCCTGCGTTGCAGCGTTTTTTCAAGACTTCGACATACAACATGTATGCCTTCACCCTTGAAAAACCACTACGCCTTGTAGGTCGAAATTTTTGCTTAGCC
>JAGGYC010000147.1 GCA_021162745.1 Desulfuromonas sp.
GAGGATATGGCTGGCACGGACCTGGGGCGGCTTGCGCATCTTATCCGGGTGGGCATTGTAGAACTCTTTGATCTCTTCTTCAGCGGGCTCAGGAGCATCAGCCATTTTCTTTTCGGTCATCAGCTTGACCGACAGATCCTGGCGCAGCATACGGTAGTAGCTGTCCTGATCGATACCGGCCTTTTCCAGCGTGGCGTAGAACTCCTGTTCAGTGGGGAAGTTTGTCATCACTTTATCAGTCTCGGCTTTAATCTGCTCATCGCTGGCAATCACGCCCTCGGCCATGGCGGCTTGAAAGATCAGTTCACGCGCAATGATCTGCTCGACAGCGAGGCCCTGAACTTGCTCGGTTTCTTCTTCACTAAGTTGATCGACCGGCTTGCGAAACAGCTCCATGGAATAGCTTTGCATCGCATTGATAAAATCAAAATGGCCAATAGCAGTTCCGTTTACGGTAATCGTTTTTTCTTGCACAAAGTTCTCCTTGAAATAGACAAATGGGGCGATTATTTAGCGATTTAATTCAGCTCTTACAAAAGAGCCTGTAGTTGATCACTTAAACGACTGAATTCTTGGATGTCGAGAGTTTCACCGCGTCGGCGCAAATCAATATCGGCCTGTGCCGCCGCTTTGTCGACCTGTTCAGTACTGAATCCACCGGCTTGCAGGCAGTTGCGTAAGGTTTTACGGCGCTGCGCAAATGAGGCTTTGACCACTCGGGCAAAAAATGCCGCATCCTTGACCTCAGCCCGTGGTGTCTGACGGCGTTTAAAACATAACACCTCGGACATCACCTTGGGAGCAGGCGTAAATGCTGAGGGGGGTACCAACATTACGCGGCTGACATCGAACCACAGCTGGCACAACACTGTCAAGGAACCATACTCCTTGCGGCCCGGCTCTGCACGCAGTCGATCTCCAACCTCTTTTTGAAACATCAACACCATACGCTCGAACAGATCGCGATGAGAGATCATTTTAAACAGAATCTGACTGGAGATGTTGTACGGCAGATTTGCCACCAGCTTATAGGGTGGTTGTTGCAGAATCTCAGACCAGTTCATCTTCAGGGCGTCGCCAACATGAACACTGAGTTTTTCAGTCTGACGTTCGGTAAACTGCCGGGCCAGGTCGCGGTCGATCTCAATGATGTCGAGCTGCTCGACGACAGGCAGTATCTTATCTGTTAGCGCGCCTTTGCCGGGGCCAATTTCCAAGACATGATCGTGCTCACTGAGTTGGGCGGCAGCGATGGTGGCAGCGATGACATTTTGATCGTTGAGGAAGTTTTGTCCGAAACGTTTACGCGGACGATGAAACTGAGACATGTTTAACTTACTCTCTTGAATGGTCGGGGCCACCGGGGCACCCGCCAGGCTTTCAGGCTGGGCAGTAATCGCAACACCAGCGCATAACAAATTGCTCCGAGTAACAAGCCATGAACGACACTACCGACCCACATGGGAACCATCAGATCACAACCAAACTGACTGATCGTATCAACGCTGAGCTGTTCCGGCAGGTGAATGTGCTGCATATCAAGCATAAAGCGGCCGGTCTCATATTCCGCAGCATAGATAAATGGTGCGGTAATCGGGTTGCTTATCCATACCCCCAACGCTGCGGCCAGTTTATTTTCCTTGAGCAGTATGGCAAAGAATACGGCAATGAGCATCTGGAAACCCAGGGTCGGCGTCATGCCGATAAAGATGCCGAGGGCAAACCCTTTAGCAATCTCGTCAGGCATGCCTCGCAAACGAAGAAGGCGGAGTAACCCAAGTTTTAACTGCCGGATGAGTCCCCAACGCCGCCACATTGTCGCTACCAAACAGTTCCGCAGACCTGCTGGGCATTGAGCCCGGCCTGCTCTAAAGGCCAATTGGATCGAGCATTCAACGACAGATCGGCATTGCCCCCCTGTTGCAGATAAAAATCACCGGCCACTCCGAGCATGGCGGCGTTATCGGCACACAACACTAGCGATGGAAAATAGATATCAATATCCGACGAGTCGGCCATCTTTTTAAAACGCTGACGCAGGCCACTGTTGCAGGCAACACCACCGGCCACGACAATGCGTTGCAGATTATACTCTTTGGCCGCCTTGAATGTTTTGCGGCTCAGTACATCGACGACGGCTTCCTGAAAACCGGCAGCAAGGTTCTGTAACACCTCCCCCTCGAGGGGGACATCGAGTTGTTTGATTCGCGTCAACACTGAGGTTTTTATGCCGCTAAAGCTGAAATCGAAACCGGGACGGTGCAGCATCGGGCGGGGAAAATCAAACACGCTGGAATCGCCCTGCTGTGCCAGTTTGTCGATCAAGGCGCCACCGGGATAGGTTAATCCAGACATTTTGGCCACCTTGTCAAAGGCTTCACCGGCCGCGTCATCAAGGGTACGACCAAGTAGTTCATATTGGCCAATGCCATCGACACGATAGAGATGGGTATGACCACCGGAAACCGCCAACGCCAGATAAGGAAATTCCACATCTTGTTCGAGAAGCGGGGCCAAGATGTGGCCTTCGATGTGATGAACACCCACCAGCGGAATATCCAGCGCAAAGGCAATAGCCTTGGCCGTCGACAAACCGACCAGCAGTGCGCCTATAAGGCCGGGGCCGCTGGTAACAGCGATGCCATCGATATCGGCCAATGTCACTTGTGCCTCGTTTAGCGCCTGATCAATTACCACCGGGCACGCTTCAAGGTGTTTTCTTGCTGCCAGTTCAGGGACAACGCCACCATAACAGGCATGAATATCGACCTGTGAAGCAATGACATTGCTTAGGACATGTCGACCATCGCGGACAACAGCCGCCGATGTTTCGTCACAGGAGGACTCAATAGCAAGTACAAGCATATTAATTCTATTTCTATACGATCAACAGTTGATCTGTGTAATTACAAAACATTGGCAGCAAGTTCTGCCAACCCAGAACGCTCGCCGTGCGTCAGGGTAACATGTCCGGCGATGGGTTGATCCTTAAATTTTTCTACAACATACGCCAGGCCATTACTCGATGCATCGACATAAGGGTTGTCTATTTGATACGGGTCGCCGGTAAGGACAATCTTTGTCCCCTGCCCGGCACGGGTGATAATGGTTTTAATCTCGTGCGGTGTCAAGTTTTGCGCTTCATCGACGATCATATACTGGTTGGGGATAGATCGACCACGGATATAGGTCAAAGGCTCAATCTCCATGATCCCCATATCAACCAGTTCGCGATAACCGCGTTTACGCTTGCCGCGCTCCTCTACAGAACCGAGCAGCAATTCAACGTTATCAAAGATCGGCTGCATCCATGGCGCGAGTTTCTCTTCAACATCGCCGGGCAAAAAACCAAGATCACGCCCCATGGGAAACACGGGACGAGAGACCAGTAATCGGCTGTAACTGCCATCATCTGCAGCTTTTTGCAAGCCGGCGGCTATGGCCAGCAATGTTTTGCCGGTACCGGCCTTACCGACCAATGTCACCAGCTGTATATTGGTATCCAACAGCAGGTCGAGGGCAAAATGTTGTTCGCGATTGCGGCTGGTGATCCCCCAGATCCCCTCTTTGGGCAACTTGACCAGAGGCAGACAACGCCCAGACTGTTGGTCGTAACGAGCCAGAGCGGTATGGGAAGGATTCGCGGTATCGATCAGAGTCATGCACTGATTAGGAAAAAAGCTTTGATCCGGCAGTTCAAGATAACCTTGGCCATAAAAACGATCCACTTCAACAGACGGTAACGTGAGATCCAGTGTGCCCGAATAAAGCTCCTCGATCGACACCTTATCGTTCTGGTAATCCTGTGCAACCAGGCCCAAGGCATTGGCCTTGATCCGCAGATTGGTATCCTTGGTGACAAAGATCACCTTTGAATCCGAGTTGTGATTCAGTGAGACGGCAACGGCCAAAATGCGATTGTCGCTACGTTCGACGCGTAGTTCGGGCGGCAATTTTCTGGCGTGATCATCGGTAAACAGAACAACCTTAAGGGTACCGCCACTTACGAGGGGCACTCCGGCTGTCAGGCTGCCCTGACTGCGCAGTTCATCCAGCATGCGGGAAACATGTCGAGCGTTACGACCGATCTCATTCAAGTCTTTTTTAAATGTATCGATCTCTTCGATAACCGTAATCGGAATAATAACATCATTGTCCTCAAACTTGAGTAATGCCTGAGGATCGTGCAAAAGAACATTGGTATCAAGAACATACTTTTTCGACATATCAACCTCAACTTAATGTATTGGTTAAGAAAGCTCGTCACTGCGGGCAATAATTTCAGCGACCGCTTTTAACAGCCGGTCAATCTCTTCACTGGTATTGAAATAACCGGGGCTGACCCTCACCGTTCCCTGCGGGAAACTGCCGATAGTGCGATGAGCATCGGGCGCGCAGTGCAAGCCGACGCGAACAGCGATCTGGTAGTGCCGATCGAGGGAAAAGCCGATTTCAGCAGGGTCACAACCATCAATAGTGAAGGAAACCAACGTACTCTGCTCTGCTTTATAGAGCGTCACCCGTTCCATGGCAACCAGACCATCGCGCAATCGCGTCGCCAGACATTGCTCATGGCTACGAATTCTCGTCAGTCCTTCGCTCTGTATAAAACGGATCCCTTCGGCCAATGCTGCCAGTGCCGGAGTGTTGAGGGTGCCACTTTCAAGATGTTCAGGCATCTGTTGCGGTTGTTCAAGCCGGCTGGAATAGGTCCCAGTGCCACCATAGTGCAGGGGCTTGAGTTCGATGGCGGGATCAACATAGAGAAATCCGGTCCCTTGCGGACCAAATAACGATTTGTGCCCCGGAGCGGCGAGCAAATCGATACCCATCTGTTGAACATCAATGGGATAAATACCGGCACTTTGTGCAGCATCGACCAGAAACAAAATTCCCTGCCGACGACACCAGGGGCCGATGGTCTCAATGGGTTGCAGGGTGCCGGTGACATTTGAACAATGGTTGACAACCAGCAGCCGGGGTTTCCGGTCACAAGCCTGCTGTATCTGTTCCAGAGTGATCTGCCCCTGGGCATCGGCCTGTACCTTAATCACCTCGACCCCCTGCTGCTGCAACGCATGAAGTGGCCGGGCAACAGCATTATGTTCCATACTGGTGGTGACGACGCGATCTCCACGCTGTAAGAGACCAAACAGAGCCAGATTGATCGCCTCGGTAGCATTGGCGGTAAAGGCAATACGGGAGCAATCGGCAATATTGAACAGTTCGGCAATCACCATCCGCGTAGACAAAATCAACCGGGATGCCTCGTAAGCCAGGCTGTGACTGCCTCGACCTGGATTGGCTGCACAGGTTCGTGCTACACGATCTTGTTCTTGATAAACCTGTTCAGGCTTTGGAAAAGTGGTCGCTGCATTGTCGAGATAAGTAACATTGCTCTCACCATTAGCTGAAGTCACAAACCCTCCTCTGAAACGTTAAAAAACTCAAGTCATTAGATAATGTCATTATAGAAAAAACGGACTGATTTTTGCTGAGAATGTGAATAGATTTTATTGAAAACTACCACCATGATCCGGTGAAAGCAACCGCAATTCCACATTGCCCGAGTGTAAACATTAAGCTTATTGACACGCACGATATATTGTGTTTTAAATCCTGGCTACCACTCAATATAGTATTCACGCATCCCATACGCCAAAGGAAGAACTATGCCGAAAACCGCTAAAAAGAACACTCTACCCTTGACAAATAACGCCTTGACCGTTCTGGAAAGACGCTATTTGAAACGTGACGAAAAAGGCCGTGCCCTGGAAACTCCGGCCAACATGTTTGAACGGGTCGCCAAAGCGATTGCAGAGGCAGAGAAGAGTTTTGATAAAAAAGCGGATACGGATAAAGTTGCCGATGAATTCTATCGCATGATCTCTAACCTGGAGTTCCTACCCAACTCGCCAACGCTGATGAACGCCGGTCGCGAACTCGGTCAACTGTCGGCCTGTTTTGTTCTACCGGTCGACGACTCAATGGAAAGTATTTTTGAGGCGATCAAGAATACCGCCCTGATCCATAAAAGTGGTGGCGGCACCGGTTTCTCCTTTAGCCGTATCCGTCCAGCCAACGATCTCGTACTATCGACCAAAGGGGTCTCTTCCGGCCCACTGTCGTTCATGAAGGTGTTTGATGCCGCAACGGAGACCATCAAGCAAGGTGGTACCCGCCGCGGCGCCAACATGGGAATTTTGCGCGTCGATCATCCCGACATCATGGATTTCATCATGTGCAAGCGCGATCAGACCGTTCTGACCAACTTCAACATCTCTGTCGGCCTGACCGAGGAATTCATGGAAGCGGTCAAAAACGATGGTGAATATGACATCATCAATCCACGTACCGGTGAAGTGGCCAACAAGATGTCGGCGGCCAAGGTGTTTGATCATATTGTCGATCTGGCGTGGAACAACGGCGAGCCGGGAATCATCTTCCTCGATCGCCTCAACCGTGACAACCCGACCCCCCACATCGGCGAGATTGAAAGTACTAATCCCTGCGGAGAGCAACCACTACTGCCCTACGAGTCATGCAACCTTGGCTCCATCAACCTGAACACCATGGTCACGGATAGCCAGGTCAACTGGGACAAGTTACGCCAGACGGTTCACAGTGCGGTCCGTTTTCTTGACAACGTCATTGAGGTCAACAACTACCCTATTCCTGAAATCAGTGAAATGTCGCTGGCCAATCGCAAAATCGGTCTAGGCCTCATGGGCTGGGCCGACATGCTGATCCACCTCGGCATCTCCTACTGCGACCTGGAAGCATCCGAACTGGGTGGCAAATTGATGAAATTTATCAACGACGAATCCCACAGCGCATCGCGTCAGCTGGCCAAAGAGCGCGGCGCTTTCCCTAATTTTGTCGGCAGCGTATTTGAGCAACGCCAGGAACCTCTGATCCGTAATGCGACCTGCACCACCATCGCCCCCACCGGCACTATCTCGATCATTGCCAACAGCTCCAGCGGTATTGAGCCGCTGTTCGCCGTGTCCTATGTGCGTCAAGTGATGGATGACGATATTCTGGTTGAAGTCAATCCGCTGTTCGAAGCGGTTGCCAAAGAGCGTGGGTTCTACTCTCCAGAGTTGATGCAGCTGATCGCAGAGAAAGGAACGATTCAGGATTTCGAGCAGATCCCTGAAGATGTTCGCCGTGTGTTTGTCACCGCTCACGACATCACCCCGGAAGACCATATCCGCATGCAGGCGGCGTTCCAGAATCACACCGATAATGCGGTATCCAAAACAGTCAACTTCTGCAACAACGCCAACCGTGACGATGTCGCCAATGTCTACCAGATGGCGTACCAGAGCGGCTGTAAAGGGGTGACCATCTATCGTGACGGTTCCCGCGATATGCAGGTGCTGTCAGTGAAAAAGTCAGAATCAACGGATGAGACCTCAATTCCGATGGAAAGCAAAAAAGCCACCCGCAAGCGGGATCGTCCTCGCACGTTGACCGGTGCCACTTACCAGATGGAGACCGGTTGTGGTCCGCTGTATGTCACCATCAATGAGGATCAACAGGGTCTGTTCGAGGTTTTCACCACCATGGGTAAGGCCGGTGGATGCGCGGCTTCTCAATGTGAAGCCCTTGGCCGCTTGGTCTCTCTGGCCTGGCGCAGCGGCGTTCAAGCCCGTCAGGCGGTTAAACAACTGATCGGCATCTCCTGTCATAAACCGGCCGGATTCGGTGCCAACCGCATCACCTCCTGTGCTGACGCCTTGGCGAAAGCGATTCAGATGCACATGCAACACGAAGAGGAAGAAAATCAGCAGTATGTTGCTGCCGGTGGCGCCTGCCCTGAATGCGGCGGACCCATTGAGCACGAAGGCGGTTGCTGCGTTTGTCATAGCTGCGGTTATTCGGAATGTGCTTGATCCCAAGTTAAGAAAAAGGGCCATGAATTGTTTCATGGCCCTGATTATCCCCTTTAATGATATGTGGCAGGAAGGTTCGCAACCTTCCTGCTTTTTTTATGGTATTTCCATAGTAATCATTATGGTTCCAGCATTTGAATTTTCACTGTTCGTTGCTAACGAAACAAACGAGTCAGAGCGCCATACTAACGCGACAAGAGCTGCGAATCGCGAAGCGACGTAAGGCAGCATTCTTTTTCTAACTACACAGCTCAAATGCAGTCTCTATCGCAAGCCAACATCAATGCAGACCAAAATCGCAATCAGAAATAAAAAAGCCGATTTTTGCTTCCTTTTTGGCGGCTTTCAAAAAGGATGTCGCCTGCCGGGGCGAGTCCCGGACTTCTACGGGCAATGATTAAGTAATGCACTGTATTGATATTACTATAATTTTTCAAAAAACCAGCTCAAGACCGTGGGGTCTCGTCCCCACACCACGACACACTTTTTTTTCAAGGCCCCAAAAAAAGTGTGCAAAAAAATGGCCTTGAAACAAAAGGAACAATCACCGGGGTGAACGGTGTCATGGTGCTGGCTGCGAAACATGCCGAGCTGTGAGGCGGGCCTGATCTCTTGCGGCCCGACAACTTGACACAACAGCTTTTCATCCTGAACGATTTAGAACCAAAACCTATATAAGCTATTCCTCTTTCAGCAACTCACGAGCAATAACCAGTTTTTGAATTTCCGAGGTTCCTTCACCGATCTCACACAGTTTAGCGTCCCTGAAATAACGTTCCACAGGCAGATTTTTCAGGTAGCCATAGCCACCGTGAATCTGCACCGCCTGTTCACTGCTTTTTACCGCCGCCTGTGATGCAAATAATTTAGCTTTTGCCGCTGATGTGCCACAGGGTTGCGTTGAATTACACAGCATTGCCGCGTGAGCAGTCAACAACCAGCCGGCATCGTAGTGGGTCGCCATCTCCGCCAGCGGCCACTGAATGGCCTGAAATGAAGCGATGGGCTGACCAAACTGTTGACGTCGTCTGGCATGACAACGTGAGTCTTCGAGACTGGCTCGGATCAGACCACAAGCCAGTGCTGCAATCCCGACCCTTCCCCGGTCGAGCAGGATAAATGCCGCCGACAGCGCCCGATGTTCCTCACCGAGACGCTGCTGATCGCTTACCTGCACCGCATCAAGATGAAGTGCCGAGGTGTTGGAGCTGCGACAGCCGAGTTTTTCCAGTGGTGCTGAAGGCTTAACACCGTCCAGCTCGCGCTCAACCAGAAAAGCACTGATGGCCGATCTCCTATGCTCACCACTTCGCGCCATCACCACATAGAGTCCAGCCACCGAGCCTTGGGTGACAAACATTTTGCGACCATTGATCAACCAACCATCTTCATTCTTTTCCGCTCTGGTCTTGATTGATGCTGCATCACTGCCGCTACCGGCTTCAGCCAACGCCCAGCCACCGAGAATATCACCACGGGCCAATCGGGGCAGATAGCGTTGCTGTTGCGCTTCATCGCCGAACAACTGTAGATGGTCGCAGACTAAGCCATGGGCGGCCAGAGTCAGGGCGGTCCCTGCATCGTAACGGGCAATGCCCTCAATAATGACTGCGAGTTCCGTCAGGGATTTACCCATGCCGCCCCAGCGCTCATCGACACAGATCCCCAACAGGCCGTGAGTGGCCAGGGTCTGAATCGCCTGATGGGGAAATTGATTGTCCCGATCCCACTGTGCCGCATGAGGTTTGATGATCTCCTTACCTAAAGCGGCAATCTGATCGATCAATGGATGGAGAGCACTTGCCGTCAGCGCTTTAATCATTACCTGCCTCCTGCTGCTGTTCGAGTTTACTGCATAATTGCTGATAAAACTCCCCGTTCAAGGCACAGGGCTGCTTGTCGGCATCAACGATCAGATGGCGTGTTGATCCCTGGGCGAGCAATTGCTGGTGCTGATTGAATACCTGATAGGAAAACTCCATCAGCCGCTTCTTGATCCGCTCCAGACGGGTCACCACCTGTAGACGATCTTCATAAAATGCCGGGGCCAGATAACGGGTGTTCAGATCGACCACCACCACAAAATAGCCCTGCTGTTCCCAGTCACTGTACGGCACACCGATCTTGCGTAAAAAATCGGAGCGCCCCTCCTCAAACCATACCGGATAGGTTGCATGATGAACCACGCCCTGGGCATCGGTTTCGGCATAACGAACAATTACTTCACTAATCTGCTGAGCCACAGTGTCACTCCTGCGCAGACGATCCGGCGCCATCGGCCTATAAATACTGCGACGCCTAAACGGGCTGCTGAATAAAAGATATTTGTTTATATCAATAAAATTCTTGGCGTTACGAAAGGATTCTATTTATAATACGAAATTATCTGATTTGTTATATTTTTATTCTCCCGCCCGCTCTACAAATACCATGAGGCCTCCATGACCAGAGAAACACTGCAGCAGTTCCTCGCTGAGCCAAAACAAGTGGGCGTTCTGTCAACCGTCGACCGACAGGGCAATCCCAACAGTGCGGTGATCGGTTCGGCAACCATGCCTCAACTGGAACAACTCTGGATCGGCCTGGGCGACAATCACACCCTGGAGAATCTACAACATCATCCCCAAGCCGTATTCACCGCGTATCAGCCAGCCGATTTTCTGCCGGCATGGCAAGGGGCGCGTGTCTATCTGCATGCCGAGAACATTGATTTTGATGGCCCATTCAAGCAACAACTGGTCGAACAGATTGAACAACAGGCGGGCAAGCAGGCGGCGCGGATGATCGTTGCGGCGGTTTGCTTTTCAATTAAACAGATCCGTCCTTTACTGGACTTCAAACGTTAAATATTATGAATATCCTATTAGTAAATCCCCCCAACTGCGGTCGCAGCATTCCAGAGGAACGCTACGGTATTGATTCGTTAAAACAGATCTTTCGTGGCGAACCGCTGGCCCTGGAAGTGATCGCCAGCGGTTTAACAGAACATGAGTTAACCCTCCTCGACCTGAAGGCAGAGGATTGTGACTTTAAAGAAACCGTGTGCCGCCTCAAACCACAGCTGATTGCATTCACCGCCATGACCTGCGAAGCCAATACGGTTAAACAACTGGCTGCACAAGCAAAAAAATGCTGTCAGGTGCTTACCGTTGTCGGCGGAATACACGCCAGCAACGATCCCGAGTTTTTTAACTGCGAGGTGGTTGATTACATTGTCATCGGTCTTGGCCAACAGAGTATGGTTGAACTGATGGACCACCTGGAGCATCAGCCAACCTCAGCCTGCCAGATTGACGGTGTCGCACCAACGTCACCGGGGCAACCTCTCAACTGGCAACCACGTCGTTTTTCCACTCAACAACAGCTTAATCAACCGGCACCACGCTATGATCTGACGACCAATTATCGCAGCAGCTACTTCCTCTCCAAACTGCAGGTGCAGATGGGTTTCGTCGTCACGGCCTATGGTTGCCCATATCGTTGTTCTTTTTGTTCCATTGCCGGCCAGAGTGGCGGCCAATATCTATGTCAGCCGATCGATAGCGTCATTCGCGACCTTAAACTATTACCCGAAAGTCCCTTTGTCCGCTTGGTTGATGCCAACACCTTTGGCTCTATCAGCCACGCCAGAAAACTATGTCAGCGCATCGCCGATGAACAGATCAACAAGCAATACCTGATTGACGTACGCGCGGATACTGTGGTACGTCACCCCGACCTGTTGAAACAATGGCAAGAGATCGGATTACGCTCGGTTGTCATTGGCTTTGAGGAAATTAGTGATAAACGACTGACACAGATGAACAAACAGGGCAGTTCTGCCTTAAACAGTAAAGCACTCGAAGTACTCAACCAGCTGGGCATTACCGTGGTCGGTGACTTTATTGTCGATCCCGACTATGACGAAGAAGATTTTGCCGCTCTGGAACACTACATCAGCCGCCACCACATCGACCTGCCGATGTTAACTATTATGACACCGCTGCCGGGAACGGCGATGTACGAGCAACAAAAAAAGAACATCACTGAGCACAACCTCGATTACTACACCCTGACCAATGCCGTTACCGCAACCCGCTTACCGGAAAAAGAATTTTACAGTCGCTACGCGGAACTGCTGCGCTCATGTCATGCGCAGGCTAAGATATAGGACATCCAATGAACGCATATATTACCGCCTTGGCTTCTTTTTTACCCAACAAGCCCATCGCCAATGACCAGATGGAATCGATGCTCGGTCTTGTCGATGAACTGCCATCGCGTACCCGGCGCATCATCTTGCGCAACAATCGGATTGAACAACGCTACTATGCGATTGACCCGGAAACAGGTCAACAGACCCACAGTAATGCACAGTTAACCGCAGAGGCGGTCCGACGACTAAAATCGTTCAACCCAGACACCTTGAGCTGCCTGTGCTGTGGCACTTCATCGCCTGATCAGATTATGCCGGGGCACGCATCAATGGTTCATGGCGAACTCGGCAGCGGCCCATGCGAAGTGATCTCCACCGCCGGTATCTGTGTCAGCGGTGTAACCGCCCTGAAGCAGGCCTGTATGCAGGTTGCCCTGGGGGAATCCGCCAATGCCATTGCCGCTGGTTCTGAACTGGCCTCAAGCTTCATGCGTGCCTCCTTGTGCGGACAGATTTCGCCCGAGCGCTCCGAAGCACTGCAAAAGCAACCGGCACTATCATTTGATGCTGATTTTTTACGCTGGATGCTCTCAGATGGAGCTGGTGCAGCCTATATCAGCCCACAGCCCGCAAAAGACAGCCTCTCTTTAAAGGTAGAATGGATAGACCAGCTTTCCAGTGCCCATCTGTTTAAACCATGTATGTACGCAGGAGCGATTAAAGAAGAGGATGGCACGCTGCGTGGGTGGCGTAACTTCGACACGATAGAGCAGGCCATTGATCAGCATGCGTTCCTCATCAAACAGGACGTCAAGCTACTCAACGAAGAGATCATACCAACCTCAGTGGATCGAACACTGCTGCCGATTGCCCAGCGCCGCAACCTGACACCGGACAGTGTCACCTGGTTCCTCCCCCACTATTCATCCGATTACTTCCGCGCAAAACTTCATGACCGGATGAAAGAACAGGGATTTCACATCCCCTATGATCGCTGGTTCACAAACCTGACCAGCAAGGGCAACACCGGTGCGGCATCAATCTATATCATGCTGGAAGAACTGTTTAACTCAGACCTCTTGAAAAAGGGGGACCGTCTGCTCTGCTTCATTCCTGAAAGTGGCCGTTTTTCGATCTGTTACATGCTGCTGACAGTCTGCTGAACGCACGGCACATAACACAAAAAAAAGCCACGGTGTCAACACCGTGGCTTTTTCAATCTGAATCGTCGATCAACTATCGACCCGCTCCCTCAACTCTTTGCCGACTTTAAAAAACGGCAACTTTTTGGTCTGTACCTTAATCGCCTCACCGGTTTTCGGATTACGCCCCGTATACGACTTATAGTCTTTAACGACAAAACTACCAAATCCGCGAATCTCTATTCGACCACCCTTGACGAGTTCTTCCGTCATTGAATCGAACATCAGATTAACAATCTCTTCCGCTCGTTTATAGGTGAGATCTTTTTCAAGAGAAAGCGCTTCAACGAGTTCGGACTTGTTCATAAAGCCTCCTAGCCGCTGTTCTGGCCCATAAATCTGATCGGGATTAAGCAAGGTAAATAGTATTTTTACTAAACAATGTTAACAACATACATCAATAAACCCGCCTGTCAACAAGTGATGTATGCGAATTCATTATTAAATCACCGTAAATGGGGACAAAGTCCAGACAACTTTAGCATCTCCATCACCTATATTTTCCCATAAATGGGGAAGATGCGATTTAAAAGACAGACTGTCACCGGGTTGCAAAGTGTAAACTTCATCAATAATAGTGACTTTCAGGCAGCCTTCAAGCATATAGATCAACTCATCGCCAGGATGATACATATTAGCTTCACCACTTTTACCACCCTTGGGAACCGTACAGTAAAAAGAAGAGAACTGGGGATCACGTAAGCCTGAAGTAAATGACTCAGTCAACATATTCGAGCTATCTTCATAAACCGTGGCATCACGATTACCACTGCGGCTAAAAACAACTTCATGGGTTGTTTTAACCTCTTCAACGAAGTAATCAACACTTTTGTTGAACACACGGGCAAGCTTCATCAGAATTTCAACCGAAGGGATGGTCAGTCCACGTTCAACACGGGAGATCATGTTCGATGACACACCGGATCTGTTGGCGAGTTCCTGAATCGTTAAATCACTGCTGAGGCGGATGGCCTTAAGTTTTTTACCGATAATTTTACGTAACTTCATGACCTCTCCTTACGCCTGCTGCTGCGCGACATTGGGAGCCGGTGAAACAACCCACATCACCAGCGTCTGTCCCGAATAGGTATTTAGCCAACGATGAGGAAGGTTGGCTTTAAAGGAGAGGCAATCACCACTGTCAAGCAGATAGCTTTTACCTTCGACAATCACCTTCATCTGCCCCTCAAGCACCATGGCAAACTCCTCGCCGACGTGAACCATCTCCCCTTCACCACTGTTGCAGCCCACTTCAAGGGTATCGTAAAAAACAGTAAATCCGGGATCACGCAAACCCTGGGTCAGACTGATGATCTGGTGTTTATCTTCAAAAAAGAAGATCGGCTCCCCTTTCCCCTTGGGTGTATAGACAACAGTCGATCCCTTTTCTGCTTCCTCTACAAAATAGCTGATACTCATCCCAAAGGCACCGGCAAGTTTCATCAAAATTTCGACAGAAGGTGTTGTCAAGCCACGTTCAATGCGCGATATCATATTTGAGGAAACCTGCGATTTGTTCGCTAAGCCCTCAATGGTCATATCGTTATTTAACCGCATTTTTTTAAGTTTTTTGCCAATCAGCTCCTTAACCATTACCACTCCTCATGACTAATAATAGAATGATGTTTTAGCATTCACCAAACAGGCTGTCAATGGTGGTGTCATTAATTCTCTTCATTCATCCAATAACTACCGCCATTTATGAGGAAGATGGACGATAATCTATCAAGATTAAAGAATAATCGATTCGGGCATCATCAGCAACGCATGCATACTAACACCGTTTAAACCCTACTTTAGTAGTCCCATTTTTATATAAACCAAATGGTCAAAAACAGGATGTTAACCTCACGATTCTAAAGAACAATAAAACATATCATGAATATTCATTCTTGGATATCGCCATTACGACTCGTCATTAGACTGTAAATGATGTTTAAAAAGGGACAAGAATGGTGAAGTGACGCAAAAATCTAGTGTTCAACCGTGGCAAGACAAACAAAATTAGTCGTTAAAACAAAAATGACCACGGGAAAAACGACGGGAAAGCGCACAATCAGGGGCAATCAAGACTTTTACCCGCAAAACTATAACACTTGGCATAGTGACTGCATCGTCAAGAAGGTAACAAAAGAAAAAGTCCTTTATTTGAGCCTCGGCGCTTTCCTCCTCCTTAGCCCGAGGCTATTTTTTGTCCAAAATCAACGGAACGGCAACTAATTCGTCATTACAGACGTCCGTAACGTTCACCCGTAGACATTGCCGAGCTTCAGCATGTTCGCTATCGACAACAACGCCAATATATTCGCCACTGATCCCACGCCACCGATCCTCTTTGCCTCGCCTCTCAACAACAACCTCCAGGTTACGACCAACAAAACGCTGCAAAAAATCTTTCTTCTTCGCTTCACCGAGGGCTCGAAGTTCAGCCGCACGTTGTTTAGCACGCAGGGAACTGACATGATCAGGCATGGACGCCGCGGCTGTCCCAGGTCGCTTACTGTAGGGGAAAACATGCAGGTAGTGGATCGGCAACCGTTTAACCATCGCCACGGTCTGCCGATGTTCATCATCGCTTTCACCGGGAAAACCACAGATAAGATCAATGCCAATGGCGGCATCGGGTAACCGTTGACGGATCTGCTGCAGACGATGTTCGAATTGTTGCCCCGTGTAATGCCGATTCATCCGCTTCAGGACACTATCTGAACCCGACTGCAGCGGGATGTGAAAATGATCACACAAACGCGGGCTATCGGCAACCAACTCAATGAGTTCACTGGATAGCTCCTGCGGTTCAATCGAACCGAGGCGGATACGATGGATGGTTGTCTGCTGCAAAAGGGCTTGGAGTAGATCGACCAATGTCAGCGCAACAGTCAGGTCGCGTCCATAGTGACCGATATGGATACCCGTCAGAACAACCTCCTGATAACCAGCATCAACCAGATCCTGAACCTGAACAACAACATGCTGTTGAACCACTGAGCGACTGCGGCCACGAGCAAACGGAATAATGCAATAGGAACAAAAGGCATTACAGCCACTCTGTATCTGAACGAAGGCGCGACTGTGCTCAGAAAAAGATGCAATGTGCAGATCGGGACAGGATGTTTGCCTGGCAATATCACCCACCTGAATCTTGGGCCCAGCACCGGCCAGGATATCGAGCAACTGCTGCTTTTCCATGTTACCGATAACATACAGCACACCCGGTAGCTCTGCCAATACTTCGGGTTGCACCTGGGCATAACATCCGGTAACGACAATGCGGCATTCTGGATTAAAGCGGCGGGCACGGCGCACCAGCTTTCGCGACTGCGAATCCGTGGCCGAGGTGACGGTACAGGTATTGATAACCACCAGTTCTGCTCCCTGATCAAAGGAGATCAACTGGTAGCCGGCATCAATTAACAACTGTTCCATTGCCGCAGATTCAAACTGATTGGCCTTGCAGCCCAGGGTTACAACCGAAGCGTGATGACTCACTGTATCCATCCTCCACCAATCACGACATCATCTACGTAAAAGACTGCGGATTGTCCGGGAGTTACACCGATCTGCGCTTGATCAAAGATCACACGCACGGAACCATCTTCAACCTGTTCCAGTGTTGCCGGTGCTTCATGATGACGATAGCGAATACGACAATCAACACGTAGCGTCACCGCCGCTACCGGCTGAGCCCACACCACAGGGTCCACAGTCAGTTCACGCCGTTGCAGACAGCTTTTTTCGCCGACGATCACCAGGCAGTTGTCGGCATCAATAGCAACAACGTAAAGGGGTTCAGACCAGCCAATGCCTAAACCGCGGCGCTGACCGATGGTGTAGCGATGCGTACCATGATGGTGACCCAACAACTGGCCGTTGACATGGACAATTTCACCTGCCGCAGGCAGTTCAATATCCTGTCGCTCAAGAAACGCCACGTAATCATTATCGGGGATAAAGCAGATGTCCTGACTTTCTGATTTTTCCCGTGAACTCAGTTTGAACTGCTGTGCCAGCGTCCTCACCTGGTCCTTGGTCATCTCGGCCAATGGGAACAGCACCCGCTCAAGCTGTGTTGCGCTCAGGGTAAACAGAAAATAACTCTGATCCTTATTATGATCGACACCACGACGCAACGCCGCCTGTGAACCGCTGCGATCGATGCGCGCATAATGACCCGTTGCCAGATATTGAGCCCCCAGTTGATCCGCAACTTCGAGCAGATAGCCGAATTTAAGTTGTTGGTTACACAACACGCAGGGATTGGGGGTGCGGCCGTGACGATATTCAGAACAGAAATCGGCAATAATTGTTTGCGAAAAACATTCTCGGCAATCCAGGCTGTGAAACGGAATATCCAGTTCCCCCGCAACACGCTGGGCATCGGCATCACTGTGCTCAAACTCGGCTCCAGAGAGCAGCCGCATGTGAACACCGATCACCTCATAGCCCTGTTGCTTGAGCAAAGCCGCTGTCACGGCGGAATCAATACCACCACTAAGCGCAACGACAACTTTATTTTTCACCATTAAAACATCCCTGAAACATATCGAAGGCACTCCAGATAAAGTGCCTTCGATGTGCCATCAACCTGATTGTGTAAGTATTCAGTGGTGATCATCAATATCGCACTCGACAACCATACAATCCACAGAATCAAGATCATTCCCCAGCATCGGACTCATTTCACGCAGTTTTTCGACAATCGGTGGCAATTCCTCAAGCACAGTGTCGATCTCCTGCTCCGTTGTCTGTACGCCAAGACTGAAACGGATACTGGAGTTAAGTAGCACCTCGTCAACCTTCATGGCCTGTAAAACATGAGAATGACCTTCCGATCCCGAGGTACAAGCGGAACCGGAGGATGCCGCCACCCCCTTCATATCAAGGTGCAACAACAATCCTTCACCTTCAACATAAGAGAAGCTGAGGTTGAGGGTATTAGGCAACCGCTGCTGCGGATGGCCATTGAACTGCACATCCGTAACTCTTGCCATAATCCCCTGTTCCAGGCGATCACGTAACCGTTTCATCGTCGCCACCTGAGAATCGAAATGTTGCCCTGCCAACTCACAGGCTTTACCAAACGCAGCAATACCCGCAACATTATGCGTTCCTGCCCGTAAACCATGCTCCTGATGTCCGCCATGGATATGCGGTGTAAGCTCAGTACCCTGCCGCACGTAGATGGCACCAACCCCTTTGGGGGCACCGATCTTATGGCCGGACATCACCAGCAGATCAACACCACAATCATCAACATCAATCGGCAGCTTGCCCAGCGCCTGAACGGCATCGCAATGAAAACGTACCCGATGTCTCCGGGCAATCTCGCCAATCTGCTTGATTGGAAAGATGGTGCCGGTCTCATTGTTCGCCCACATAATTGAGATCAGGATCGTTTCCGGTGTAATCGCCTCTTCCAACTCATCGAGATCAATCATACCGTGGCGGTCAACATCCAGATAGGTCACCCGACCACCCCGCTGCTCAAAATAGCGACAGGTATCGTAAACGGCCGGATGTTCAACGGCTGTGGTGATCAGATGATTACCCTGCCCTTTCAGCGCATCACAGCTGCCAAGAATCGCCAGATTATCGCCTTCACTACCACTGCCCGTAAAAATAATCTCGTCGCTACGGGCACGAATCAGTGACGCCACCTGGAAGCGCGCGTTCTCGATGGCACCTTTAACTTCACGTCCGGCCCAATGAATACTGGAGGGGTTACCATAGGCATGCTGATAGTACGGCAGTAACGCAACAAGAACTTCAGGAAGAACTGGGGTTGTCGCATTGTTATCGAGATAGATATGATTCACTGATCAATCCTCCACACACGGTGTGTCTTGTAATTCGGCGCGTTGATCGAGGATTCTCTGTCTGGCATCCCTGGTGAGATCTTCTATCGACACCGAAGACAAAAAACCGCGAATTCGCTCGCCCAGTTCCTGCCAGACATTGTGAGTCACACATTGTTCGGAACAGGCGCAGTTGCCAAATTCATCCATGCAGGAGACCGGCACCAGTGTCTCTTCGACACTGTCGATAATCTGATCAACCATAATCTCTGCTGCAGGGCGTGCTAACACATAACCACCACCAGGGCCACGGACACTGGAAACCAGTTGCCCTCTGCGCAATTTAGCAAACAGCTGTTCAAGGTAGGTTAATGAAATATTTTCATGGGTTGAAATCTCACGGATAGAAACCGGCGAATCTTTTTGTTCAAGATTCAACCGTACCATGGCGCGCACGGCATACTGGGCTTTGGTGGATAAACGCATTTCAAGCTCCCTTTGACGCTGTCTTGGCGACCTCAAGTTGATCTTCAAGGGATTTTTGCTGTTCTTTTAATTGGTTGATCTGCATCTCCATCTTACGCATCTGCTCGAAAAGGAGACCGGTAGCCTGAGCCTGAGGATCAGGAAGACTACCATGTTCCAGATCAGGCCGCTGTTTTTTGGCCTGTTGCTGTTTTTCCTCTTCACTTAAAACCATACGACCGGGGACACCGACAACGGTTGCGTTATCTGGTACCTCTTTAACAACCACCGAGTTAGATCCGATTTTACTGCCATTGCCGACGGTAAACGGACCAAGAATTTTTGCTCCTGAACCGATCACCACGTCATCACCCAAGGTCGGGTGACGCTTCTCCTTGGCCCATGACGTTCCACCCAAAGTTACACCATGATAGATGGTACAGTTGTCACCAATTTCAGCCGTTTCACCGATAACAACGCCCATACCATGATCGATAAAAAAACCATGGCCGATTTTCGCCCCGGGATGGATCTCTATGCCGGTAAAAAAGCGGCTGATCTGGGAAATAAAACGGGCAATAAAGTACCATTTAAACTGCCATAATTTATGCGCCAGACGATGAAACTGCAACGCATGAAAACCGGGATAACAGACGACGACTTCAAGAGTGCTGCGAACGGCTGGATCACGCTGGAACACGGCATCAATATCTTCTCTAAATGTTTTAAACACTTGCCTTCTCCTGATAAGCAGATTTTCGCAACCACACCTTCGTTCAGAAGGTGGAAGCATCGCCATGAATATCATTCCTGAGTATTATTGTCAAGTATGTAACCCTGCAACAAGTCCCGTTGCCAACACTGAATAACAATACTACCTAACCACCCTGCAGAAATCGCTTATAAGCGGGATTATCCGTTTCATCAATATGGTAATAACCTAACGTGTCCAAAAAATGATTCAGCTGATCATGCTGATCTTCCGGCAGTTCCAGACCGACCAGAACACGTCCGAAATCACCACCTTGCGCGCGATAGTGAAATAACGAGATATTCCAGGATGTGCCCATGGCAGACAAAAAACGGGTCAAGGCACCGGAACGCTCTGGGAACCAGAAGCGGTAGAGGAATTCATCTTTGACCTGTTTGGAGTGACCACCGACCATATAGCGGATATGTGTTTTAGCCAGATCATTATCGGTCATATCGAAACAATCATAGCCTTCGGCACACAACAGATCATAAAAGTCCTGTCGTTCTTGAGCATCCTTGACCGACAAACCGACAAAGATATAGGCCTGCTCCCGATCTGAAAGGCGATAATTGAACTCGGTGATGTTATGTTCACCCAGCAGCGTTGTGCAGAAATGGCGTAGAGCACCGGGCCGTTCGGGGATAGACACTGCGTAAAGAGCTTCTTTTTTCTCGCCAATCTGGGTGCGCTCAGCGACAAAACGCAAGCGATCGAAGTTCATATTGGCGCCGGAATTTACCGCAACCAGATGTTGTCCGCTCAAGCCCCTCTCCTGAACATATTTTTTCAATCCGGCAACAGCCAGAGCACCGGCAGGTTCAACTATAGAACGTGTTTCTTGATAGATTGTCTTGATACCGCTACAGATTTCGTCAGTGTTGACGAGAATCATCTCATCAACATATTGGCGACACAGTTCAAAGGTGCGTTCACCCACTTCACGCACGGCAACACCATCGGCGAAAATACCGACGGAATCCAGGCAAACACGGGAGCCAGACGCTAACGAACGGGTCATAGCGGCACTATCCTCGGGCTCAACGCCGATCACTTTCACATCAGGACAAACCGCCTTGATAAAACTGGCAATCCCGGCGATCAAACCACCGCCACCGACCGGAACAAAGATGGCATCGAGACGACCGGCACTCTGGCGTAAAATCTCGTCGGCAACCGTCCCCTGCCCAGCAATAACGTAGTCATCATCAAACGGGTGAACAAAAACCATCCCCGTTTCTTCGATTAACTCGGCACAGCGTTCTGCCGCTTCAGAATAATTATCGCCATGCAAAACGACCTCGGCGCCATAACCACGTACAGCCGACACCTTGATCGCCGGAGT
This sequence comes from Desulfuromonas sp., assembly GCA_021162745.1. GTDB lineage: Bacteria > Desulfobacterota > Desulfuromonadia > Desulfuromonadales > Desulfuromonadaceae > Desulfuromonas. Next base: position 21,592 of record JAGGYC010000147.1, read on the forward strand.
GGTCACCGGCATCACAATGACAGCCCGTATACCGATCTGTCGTGCGGAGAACGCCACTCCCTGAGCATGATTACCAGCTGAAGCGGCAATCACGCCACGTTTTTTTTCATCTTCGTTCAACTGGGCGATGCGGTTGTAGGCACCACGTATTTTGAACGAAAATACCGGCTGAAGGTCTTCACGCTTTAACCAGACGTGGTTATCCAGCTTCTTTGACAAGTCGCTCGCCGACTCCAGGGGCGTTTCATGAGCGGCATCATAGACCCGCGAAGTCAAAATCATTCTCAGCATGTTATGCACGTGACACTCCTTATTAAACAATTACCGGTGTTGTATCATGCCGATTTCTGCGGGTCAAACATACAAAAAGAGCGGCCCGAAAGCCGCTCTTTTTATAAAGAAAACATTGAGAATGATCTATTCAGTCTAGAACTTGCCAAACTCATCATCCAACGCAATTGACTGCGTAGGGTTTGCAGGAGCCCCAAACGTACCTTGCGGGACGTGCTGAGGAGCAACCCTCGGCTCATACGCCGGTGCAGCAAACTGTGGCTGTTGTCTTAGCGCACCCTGCTTGAGTACAAAGCGGGCCAGCATCTGCCGCAGTTGATCGGCCTGACTGGAGAGCTCTTCGGCTGCTGCGGCGCCCTCTTCGGCACTGGCGGTGTTCTGCTGGGTGACTTGGTCGATCTGACCTAAGCCGACGGTGACCTGAGAGATCCCTTGGGCTTGTTCATTACTGGATGCGGCGATCTCACTGACCAGATCGGTGA
>JAGGYC010000079.1 GCA_021162745.1 Desulfuromonas sp.
AGTCGGACATGGTATGTTCTGCAAAGAAGCGACATTTCGTAAATCCTTATAAAATCAAGTATTTACGAAAATCGCCGCGCCGCCTTATTGCGACTTGTCAAGCAAAAACGGTGCAACGTGCTAAAATGTTTACTATTTTTCAAACATAGGCTGTCTGCAAGAACCTAACCGGACACTACTGCCGCCAGACAGACAAAAAAGAGCTTAGCTCCGACGTTTTCTGACATTTTGTGGGCAATCTGGCATACCGATAATGGTATGCAACGGGATTGCTGTAACTCTAAAGTCCAGATAAAGATAGGGATTCTCTAAAGAAAGCGACTGAACCTGAGCAACAACGTTCAGTTGCATGTAGCCAGCTACAATCTTAAATTCAATGAAATATTGTCTTGACCAACGGGTCCACTTTATTGTCCTTGACATATTTATCCATACGAGCTATTGACTGACTGCTCACTCCGTTTTTCCGCTGGAGGTCTTCCTTACAGAGGGTAATGAAAATCGGCTGGCTGCGCTCAGATTTTCGAACCTTTGAGCGGGTAACCATAGTTATTTATTGAAAAAGATCGGCGATATGAACCGATCAGACGACCCGCAATATCTTCCGGGGAAGTCCGACAAACTGCGAGAATGGATATTGTCATGAAATCAAAACAGGAAAGAATTATCGACGCCGCCATAGACCTGTTCGCTGAAAGGGGCTTCGCCGGCACCACCACGGCACAAATCGCTAACCGTTCACAGGTGGCTCAAGGCACTCTGTTCTACCACTTCAAAAACAAACAGGGAATTTTGTATGAAGTGCTGCGGCAGATACTTGAGACAACCAGCAGTTCCTATCGCAGCATCAAGCCACAACAGCTGAATGGTTACGCCTGCGTCGAAGCGTTGCTGCGTAACGAAATGCTTATCGTCCAACAACATAGCAAAAAAGTTATGGTTCTCATTCGCGACATGAGCGATGAAATTCACCACAACAACAGCCCTAGTCGACAGCTCATAAAAGCATTTCTCGAATTTAAGATTGAGTTGTTGAGCTCTTTTTTGCGTAAAGGGATTGACGATGGCAGTATCCGTGAATTGGCCGTTGAAGAAACCGCTTGGTTCCTCGATGCCGCTTTTTACGGTGTAATGCACACCAGACTCATTAAACATATGGACATACCCCGACTGGACATAACCAAATTAAATGAAAACGCCATCAATCTTTGCCTTACGGCAATAAAAGCTTAACAGGTTAAGGCTTGTGCCAACAACCACAGCCAACTGTCTTAACACACAGATCAGGAGATTATATGTTGCACCGACAACAAAGCTGTTCAACACAATGTAAACTTATATTTATCCTTGTTGCCATTATGCTATGCCTCAGCGGCTGTGAGCGCAAATCTTCTCCACCTGCTCAACGACCACTGCCGCAGGTTTCGTTCGTTAAACTGCAACCTGAACAGATCGCACTCACAACCATGTTGCCGGGTCGCACTTCCCCTTTCAGGGTAGCTCAGATTCGGCCACAGGTGAACGGTCTGGTCCAGAAACGTCTTTTCACAGAAGGTGCAGAAGTTGCTGCCGGGCAGGTTCTTTACCAGATCGATCCTGCCCCTTTCGAAGCTGCCTATGATAACGCTAAAGCTGCACTGGCGCAGGCTGAGGCAAATTTACCCGCTGTTAAAGCACGGGCTGAGCGCTACCGGAAAATGGTTACGATTAAAGCGGTTAGTCAACAAGACTACGATGATGCCGCAGCTATGGTAAAGCAGGTCGAAGCCAATATCCAATCCGGCAGGGCTGCGTTGCAGGCAGCACGCATCAACCTCAACTATGCCAAAGTGACTGCTCCAATTTGTGGACGGATCGGCAAATCAAATATTACAGATGGTGCTATTGTAACCGCTTATCAGCCAATGCCATTGGCAACGATTCAACAGCTTGATCCCATCTATGTCGACATACCGCAATCAACCGTCGACTTGCTGCGTTTGAAGAGTCGCCTTAAAAACGGCCAACTCCAGCAAGGAACAGATCAGAGCAAGGTCAAGCTGATTCTGGAGGATGGCAGCGCCTATCCTCAGGAAGGAACTCTGCAATTCAGCGATATCACTGTCGATCCGACCACCGGCTCGGTAACGCTGCGCGCTCTATTCCCCAACCACGAGGGGATACTGTTGCCGGGAATGTTTGTACAGACAGTTATCAAGGAAGGGATTAACAAGCAAGCCATCCTGGTTCCGCAGCAGGGGGTTGCACGTGACCCGAAAGGGAACCCTTATGCACTGTTGGTTGATGCTGAGGGCAAAGCGGCGTTCCGTCCTCTGGTTCTTGATCGTGCCATTGGCGACAAATGGCTGGTGTCTGCTGGATTAGCTCCAGGTGATAAAGTGATTGTCGAGGGTTTGACCATGCTGCGTCCTGGTACTCCGGTGCAAGCGAGTCCTTTTCAGAAGGTTGGGGCTGCTGCGCCGGCTACAACTGCGAAATAACGGGGGCAACTGATGTTATCGAAATTCTTTTTGGCGCGCCCGGTTTTTGCCTGGGTTATCGCCATTATCCTGATGACTGCCGGTGGACTGGCAATATATAACTTGCCGATCTCACAATATCCACCCATTGCGCCACCAGCCATCGCCATTGATTCCTTTTTCCCCGGTGCCTCCGGCGAAACTGTTGAAAACACCGTGACCCAGATCATCGAACAGAAGATGACCGGTCTCGACGACATGCTCTATCTATCTGGAACCAGTTCATCGTCAGGGGCATCACGAGTCGAGTTGACTTTCGCGCCGGGAACTGATCCTGATGTTGCTTGGTCTAAGGTGCAGAATAAACTGCAACTCGCTATGGCAAGCTTGCCCGATGTGGTTCAACGCTCTGGTGTTAAAGTCAGCAAATCAACGCGTAACTACCTGATGATTATTGGTCTGACTTCCGAAGACGGCAGTATGGATGGCAACGACCTACGCGACTACGCCCAGTCCAATCTGGAAAAAATTCTCTCTCGGGTTCCGGGGGTTGGCGAGGTGATGAACTTCGGCTCCCAGTATGCTATGCGGGTCTGGGTCAACCCCGACAAACTGATCAGTTACAACCTGACTATGGAAGATGTCGTCATGGCGCTGCGGGCTTACAACGTCGAGGTCTCAGCTGGTCAATTAGGTGGAGCTCCGGCCATAGAAGGGCAACGCTTGAATGCGTCCATTGTCGTACAGCACTTGCTCCAGACTCCGGAAGAATTTGCCGTCATCCCTATCCGCACCAATCCAGACGGCTCGGTTGTCCGGATTAAGGATGTAGCAAGGACAGCTCTGGGCACCGAAAGATCTGACATCGTGGCCAGGTATAATGGCAAACCGGCAGCCGCCATGGCCATCCGCCAAGCCGCTGGCGCTAATGCTTTGGATACCGCCGATGCGGTCAAGGCCAAGGTCAAGGAGATGAGCAAGTATTTCCCACCTGGCATGAAGGTGATGTATCCCTATGACACCACCCCTTTTACCCGGGTAGCTATCGACGAAGTTGTCAAGACTCTGATCGAGGCAGTTTTGCTGGTTTTTGTCGTTATGTATCTGTTTATGGGGACTTTGCGTGCCACCCTGATCCCTACTATCGCCGTGCCGGTGGTGCTGCTTGGAACCTTCGGGATACTCGGTCTATTCGGTTTTTCCATCAACATGCTGACTATGTTTGCCATGGTTTTGGCTATTGGACTGCTGGTCGATGACGCTATTGTGGTGGTAGAAAATGTCGAACGACTGATGGCTGAAGAAGGTCTTTCACCCCGCGAGGCCACGGCTAAATCGATGGAAGAGATCACCAGTGCCTTGATCGGCATCGGGCTGGTACTGTCCGCAGTCTTTGGACCAATGGCATTCTTTCCCGGCTCCACCGGAGTCATCTACCGTCAGTTCTCTGTAACAGTTATCTCCTCCATGCTGCTGTCGGTGGTTGTTGCTCTAGTTCTTACGCCTGTACTGTGCGCTACCATGCTTAAGCCAGTCTCTAAAGGGCATGAACCTTCGGATGGATCCGTCTGGTTTCTACGCCCCTTCTTTCGCTGGTTTGATCGCACCTTTTTCCGTATTCGCGACTTGTATGTCAGGCTAGTTGGTCGGGTACTGGCTAAAAAACTGCGCTACCTGATCCTGTTTGTGCTGATTGTTGTTGGCATGGGCTACTTATTTCAGCAGATGCCAACCTCCTATATCCCAGATGAAGATCAGGGGATTCTTATGGTGATGGGGATGCTGCCTTCCGGCTCAACTCTGGAGCAAACCAAAGCCGTAATGGCTAAAGTTGAAAAACATTTTCTCGATGATGAAAAAGACGCTGTTGAATCACTTATCACCGTTTCCGGCATGAGCTTTGGTGGTGAGGGGCAGAATATGTGTCTTGGTTTCGTCAAACTCAAAGACTGGAAGTTGCGTCAAAGTACCGATCTGAAAGTCAAGGCCATAGCCGGCAGAGCCATGCGAAAATTTTCGCAGATGAAAGAAGGGATGATTTTCGCTTTCCCACCACCACCAGTCATTGAGCTTGGCATGGGCACCGGTTTTGATCTGCAGTTGCTTGACCGGGGTGGACTAGGTCATAAAAAATTGATGGCAGCACGCAATCAATTGCTGGGGATGGCGGCTCAGGACTCGCGCCTAGTCAGAGTTCGTCCCAATGGCATGAATGATGTCGCTGAATACCATATCGACGTCGACTGGAATAAAGCAGGCGCTCTGGGAATCCCCATCAGCTCTATTCACAATACCATTGCTGCAGCTTTTGGTAGTGCCTACGTCAACGACTTTATCCAAGCGGGTCGGGTCAAAAAGGTCTACGCCCAGGTCGATGCCTCCTATCGGATGCTTCCACAGGATCTGGAAAAGCTCTATGTGCGTAACAGTATGGGGAAAATGGTGCCCTTTTCATCCTTTGCGACTGGTCGCTGGGCAACCGGTTCGCCAAAGCTGGAGCGTTTCAACGCTTTCCCGTCGATCAATATCTGGGGTGAGCCGGCACCGGGTCACAGCACAGGGGAGGCGATGACCGCTATGGAGGAGCTCATCTCCAAACTACCGCAGGGAATCGGTTATGACTGGACTGGGCTCTCCTATCAGGAACGGCAAGGCGGATCTATGACGGGTTTGCTCTATGCCTTTTCGGTCTTTGCCATCTTTCTTTGTTTGGCGGCGCTGTATGAAAGTTGGCCGATCCCCATTGCTATTCTGCTCTGCATGCCATTGGGGGTTATTGGTGGGGTGATTGCCGCAAGCCAACGAGGAATGCCGAACGATGTCTATTTCCAAATCGGTCTATTGATTACTTTAGGTCTGACAACTAAGAATGCCATACTGATTGTCCAGTTTGCCCGGGCCAAGGTTGATGAAGGCTTCGGATTAGTCGAGGCAACGCTGGTGGCGTGCAAGCTACGTCTGCGACCGATTATCATGACCTCCCTGGCCTTCGGCTTTGGTGTTCTGCCGCTGGCACTTTCAACTGGGGCTGGTTCTGGAGCACAAAGAGCTATTGGCACCGGTGTTATTGGTGGTGTCGTGACTTCCACCCTGCTGGTCATTTTCTTTGCGCCGCTTTTTTACGTGATGATCTACAAAGCGATGGGTAAGCATAGAAAGAGCGTAACCATGAAGCATGTTGAGAAAAATACAACGGGAGGCAAAACTGATGAATAGACAATTAATGTTTTTGATTGCGGTGGGGTGTCTGATCATAAGCGGCTGCTCCCTAGCTCCGAAATACGTGCAGCCCGTTGCCCCGATTCCAGCACAGTTGCCACAAGGGGAAGCTTATCAACAGAGCCAGTCTGCATCGGGGACTGTTAACATCACGGAACTCACATGGCACGATTTTTTTGCCGATAAGCAACTACAAGCCATCATTAGTATGGCTTTGGAGAACAACCGTGACCTGCGTCTTGCCGCACTAAACGTCGAGCGGGCACGAGCCATGTATGGCATTCAGAGAGCCGAACTCTACCCGGCAGTCAATGCTGCGGGTAGCGGAGGAAAACAGCAACGTTCCGCTGATCTGATTGGTCCCGGTGAACCGCGCACGGTAGAACAGTATGGAGTCAACCTGGGAATAGCCGCTTGGGAGATCGATTTTTTTGGTCGCATTCGCAGTCTCAAAGGTCAAGCTCTAGAAACCTACCTGGCAACAGAGGAAGCACGGCGAGGAGCGCAAATCGCATTAGTATCTGAAGTTGCCAGAGTTTACCTGACCCTTGCCGCTGATCGGGAAAATCAGCAACTGGCACAATCGACCCTTGAAACCCAGCAGCAGGCATATCAATTAGTACAAAATCTTTTTGACGCTGGACTCTCAACTGAACTTGATTTGCGTCGAGCCCAAATTCCGGTGGAGGCAGCGCGGGGAGATGTCGCTCGCACGACACGACTGATTGCGCAGGATAAAAATGCCCTCAACCTGCTGGCCGGATCCCCTGTGGCGGAAGAGTTGTTGCCGGCTGATCTCAACAGTATCGTGCCACCGCTGGAACTCTCTTCCGGTTTGTCTTCTGAGGTTCTTTTATCGCGACCTGATATTGTCGCAGCAGAACACCGACTCAAGGGAGCTTACGCCTTTATTGGTGCAGCACGGGCAGCGTTCTTTCCCCGCATCTCTCTGACCACCACCATCGGAACAGCTAGTAACGAACTCTCCGGTCTCTTCGGTTCCGGAACAGATACCTGGAATTTTGCACCACAGGTCGCCATGCCGATTTTTGATGCCCGTACCTGGGCAGCCTACCGGGTCAGTAAAGCCGATAGAGAGATTGTCCTGACTCAATATGAAAAAACCATTCAGTTGGCATTTCGCGAGGTTGCCGATTCTCTGGCTGTACAGGGGACTATTGAACAGCAGGTCGTGGCACAACAAGCCCTTGTCAATGCCACCGCTGAAACCTATCGCCTCTCGAAAGAGCGTTACAACCAGGGAATCGATAGTTACCTTGGTGTCCTTGACGCACAGCGGTCACAATTTGCCGCACAGCAAGGGTTAGTGGCTCTGCGTTTGGCAAAGCTAGCCAACCGGGTAAGGCTTTATGCGGTACTTGGAGGAGGAGGTTCGAGCTGATTAAGTGAGTACGCCAACAATAGAATATAAAAATTAGCGGGGTCACGCTACCATCCATCCCCCTGACCTTGGGTGTTGTCATTGCCGAGAGCTATCTGCTCACCCCATCTGGCGCAGTGGACGCAATTGCTACGGCTAAAATACAGGGAGTACTTATTATGAAAAATAAAAAAATAATCAGCATACTTCTGGTAATAATATTGTCTGGTTCGGCAGTGACCGCCTGGTGGCTTTGGGGTCGGCAGAAACCACTGTCGGCAGGGCTCATCCAGGCCAACGGTCGCATCGAGGGCGATCACTACACCGTTGCCAGCAAAGTAGCCGGTCGAATTGTCCGCTTACTGGAACATGAAGGGGATCTGGTAAGCATGGGACAAACCTTGCTTAAGCTGGATGATGTTCAAATATGCGCCCGAGTCGGACAGGCCAAGGCGGCAGTCGCAGCTTCAAAGGCACAACTCAAAGCAGCGCGAACCGATCTGTCCACGCTAAAGAAAACAGTTCCGCTGGAGATAGCCATCGCCAGGGCTGGGGTTGTCCACGCTGAAGCGGTTCTTGGGGCAACAAAGGTGAAACTGGAGCAGGCCGGCCAGGATGCACGGCGTTATAATCAATTAGTCGAGACAAATGCCGTATCCAGACAGGCATGGGAACATACAGATCTGGCGTTCAAGGTCGCTAAAGAGGACCATACCGTAGCTCAGGCGGCATTGAC
>JAGGYC010000030.1 GCA_021162745.1 Desulfuromonas sp.
ACCTGATCTCCAGTGTCATTGCTGCTGTTCCGTTACTCGTCTACTTTATTCTCCAGGAGGAGTATCGTTGTAAGCGAATTATGGCGTTTTGGGATCCATGGCAAGATCCCCTCAATACCGGATTTCAGATCATCCAGAGCCAGATGGGTTTTGGCGTCGGCGGTTTGATGGGGCAGGGGTTGGGGGAAGGGAAACAGAAGTTGTTTTTTCTGCCCGAGGCGCACACCGACTTTATCTTTTCCATCATCGGCGAAGAACTCGGTTATATCGTCGTCGCTTTAGTGATCACCATGTTTATGACCATTGTCCTGCTCGGCTTACGGGTGGCATATCGCGCTGAGGATGGTTTTGGTCGTCTGACGGCGCTTGGGATCAGCATCCTGTTTGGTATGCAGGCCTTTGCTAACATGGGGGTGGCGATGTCGATGCTGCCGAATAAGGGGCTGGCGCTGCCCCTGATCTCTTATGGTGGTACCAGCTTGTTGTGTACCTTGTTTTCTGTCGGGGTATTGCTGAATATTTCGAGCCATACGTTGAATCCTACTCCGAAACATGCGGCGAAGGGGAAATTATGAAATATTTACTGGCCGGTGGCGGCACCGGAGGCCATGTTTTCCCGGCGTTGGCCATTGCTAGGCGGGCGGTGGAAAAGGATCCGTTGGTGCAGATACTGTTTGTCGGTACGGCTCAGGGGATTGAAGCACGCGTTGTTGAACCGGCGGGTTTTGAACTGGAAACCATCGATTTTTGTGGCTTTGCCGGCAAAAGTGTCTGGAAAAAAATACAGGTTCTGGTCAAACTGATCGGCAGCAGCCGTGATGCACTGGAGATTCTGCGTCGTTTTAAAGCCGATGTGGTGATCGGTGTCGGCGGTTATGCCTCGTTGCCGATGTTGATTGCCGCCGCGCTCAATCGTACGCCGGTAGTGTTGCACGAGCAGAATGCCTGGCCGGGGCTGGCCAATCGTCTGGCGTCGCGCTGGGCGAAACGGATCTGCGTATCAATGGCGGATGCGGCAAAAGAGTTTCCCGGCCGTCCCGTAGTGATGACGGGCAATCCGGTGCGTCAGGATCTGTTCAGTTGCCGGGCGTGGCAGGGTAGCCAGCCGCAATTGCTGGTGTTTGGCGGCAGTCAGGGCGCGCACGCCCTCAACCGGGCGGTGATTGATGCCTTACCACGGTTACAGCAGGCGTTGCCGGAATTATCCATTGTTCACCAGAGCGGAAAAGCTGAAATGGCCGATGTGGTGGCGGGTTATAATGATCGCAAGTTTGAGAATGTAGAGATTACCCCTTTTATCAATGATATGACGTCAGCCTATCATTACAGTCAGCTGGTGCTGTGTCGATCCGGGGCGACCACCATTGCCGAACTGGCTGCCTGTGGGCGACCGGCGGTGCTGGTGCCGTTTCCACAGGCGGCAGCGGATCACCAGACGCGTAATGCCCAGGTGCTGGCTGATCAAGGGGCTGCCGTGGTGGTTCCGCAGGCTGAACTCAGTGGTGAGCAGTTAGGCGATCTGCTGATTGAACTCTTCCAGCAGCCGGATAAGTTGGCTGAAATGGGCCGACAGGCACGACAGCTTGCGGCTAAAGGCGCTGCGGATTTAATCTTGAATGAGTGCTGGCATGTGGCACGGAAACGGACCTGACCATGTACGGTAAAATACGTCGTATTCATTTCGTCGGTATCGGCGGTATCGGTATGAGCGGAATTGCTGAAGTGCTGCTTAATCAAGGTTATGAGGTGTCTGGATCGGATCTGCGTGCCAGCGAGCTGACCCGCCATCTCGAACAGCTGGGTGGCGTCGTTCACTATGGTCATGCCGCGCAAAATGTTCAGGATGCTCAGGTGGTTGTCACCAGCACGGCAGTTTCCGCCGACAATCCAGAGGTGGTTGAAGCGCATCGTCTGCTGGTGCCGGTGATTCCGCGTGCCGAGATGTTGGCCGAATTGATGCGGCTCAAATACGGCATTGCTATAGCGGGTACCCATGGCAAGACCACGACGACGAGTATGGTGGCGACGCTGCTGTCTCATGGTGGCATCGATCCGACCACGGTTGTCGGCGGTCGTCTCAATGCCCTCGGCACCAATGCCAAACTGGGGCAGGGCGAGTACATGGTGGTTGAGGCCGATGAGTCGGACGGTTCGTTCCTTAAGCTCTCACCCACCATTGCCGTGGTGACCAATATCGATGAAGATCATCTCGATTTTTATTCGGGAATAGATCAGATCCGTTCAGTGTTTATCGACTTTATCAATAAGATCCCTTTTTATGGTCTGGCTGTTCTGTGTCTGGATGATGCCAATATTCAATCCCTGTTGCCGCAGGTGCAAAAACGCTATGTCAGCTACGGTCTGACCCCTCAGGCTGATTACAGCGCCATCGATATTCAGCATAGCGCCGGCGGTACCGAGTTCACCGTTATTTATCGGCAACAACAGCTGGGCCGAATCCGTCTGGAGATGCCGGGACAACATAATGTGCTCAATGCGCTGGCGGCGCTGGCGGTGGCCCGTGAACTGGATGTGCCGCTGCAGACCATCAGTGAAGGTTTTGCCTCCTTTGCCGGTGTCCAGCGCCGTTTTCAGATTAAATACGATGCCGAGGTGATGGTTGTTGACGATTATGGTCATCATCCGACAGAGATCAAGGCGACGTTGGCCGCAGCTCGCAGTGGCTGGGACCGCCGTCTGGTAGTGATTTTTCAGCCCCATCGATACAGCCGTGCCCAAGCGCTTTTCGATGATTTTGTCACCTCGTTTTACCAGGCCGATCTACTGGTGGTGATGGATGTCTATGCCGCGGGGGAAGCTGCAATCGACGGTGTCGGCGGCGAGGCGTTAGCCCAGGCTATTACCGAGCACGGTCACCGCAATGTCCACTACTGTGCGGATAGTGCACAGGTTGTCGCTTATGTCAAAGAGCAGCAACAAGCGGGGGATATTGTTATCACCCTCGGAGCTGGATCGGTGTGGCAGGTGGGTGAAGCCTTGATCGATCTATTACCGCCAGCGTGATAAAGCCATGGCAGGCGCAGCTACAGCAGAACATGCGCGGAGAATGTCTATGCAATGAATCGCTGGCTCCTCTGACCCGTTGGCGGGTTGGTGGTCGGGCTGAACTGCTGGTGCGCCCTATGGATGATCAGGACTTTGACGTCCTGCAGCAGGTATTGCATGACTACGACCTGCCGTGGTGTGTGCTGGGCGGCGGCAGTAACGTTTTGATCGCCGATGCCGGCATTGACGGTGTGGTTATCCAGATAAGTCATTTCGACCAGATTGAACCGTTAGCGCAGCAGCGCCTACGGGTCGGTGGTGGTTGCAACCTGGGTCGATTGGTTTGCTATTGCAACGAACAGGGTTATGGTGGTTTTGAGTCACTGGCCGGGATCCCCGGCAGTGTCGGCGGGGCCGTGGCGGTTAATGCCGGAGCGTTGGGACAGCAGATCGGAGAACGTGTTGTGCGGGCCCAGCTCTTCGATGAACAGGGTGTGCATTATTGGTCTGCCGGCCAATTCGGTTTTACGTACCGTTCAAGCAGGATTGGTTCGCAACAGTTGATCGTTGCCGTGGAGTTTCATTATCAACCCACGGATCCGCAACAGCTCAAAGAGGTCGCTGAGGCGGCCATTGGTCATCGTCGTAAATCACACGCTGTTGGTGGGGCAAATGCCGGTTCGGTGTTTAAAAATCCCCCAGGTGAACAGGCGTGGAAATTGATTGATCAGTGTGGGCTGCGCGGGCTGCGCAATGGTCAGGCGCAGATATCTGCCCATCATACTAATTTTATTGTAAATCAAGGCGGCGCAACTGCCGAAGAGATCCATCGATTGATCCGGCAAACACAACAGTTGGTGGCGAAACAGACCGGTATTCAACTCGAAACAGAGGTGCGGATGCTGGGAAATTTTGGAGAACAGGCATGAATAAAACGTTAAAGCAACAGCGTATTGCCGTGATCATGGGTGGGACATCCGCCGAACGGGAGGTGTCGCTACGTACCGGTGCCGCAGTGTTGTCGGCATTGCAACAGCGTGGCTATACAGCATTGGCGATCGATGCGGATCAAAACTTGCCGCAGAAGTTGCGTGACCATGCTGTTGATATCGCATTTATCGCTGTTCACGGCCGCCATGGAGAAGATGGGACGTTGCAGGGTTTACTGGAAATTATGGGGATCCCCTATACCGGTAGTGGTGTACTCGCTTCGGCGCTGGCAATTGACAAAGCTGTTACCAAGCAGATGGTTACCGCTGCCGGGATTGAAACGCCGACTTCTGTGCTGGTTGATGAAGACACCGATGTTGACCTGTTGTGTGCCAGCTATGGGCATTTCCCCCAGGTGGTTAAACCGGTGCGCGAAGGGTCAACTTTAGGGATCAGCCTTGCCGCAGATCGTACCGAGCTTAAACAGGCGATTGAACAGGCACGTCAATTTGATCGCCGCGTATTGGTCGAAACCTATATTCAGGGGCGAGAAGTTACCGTGGGGGTGTTGTCGGGGCAGGTCTTGCCTGTTATCGAGGTGGTTCCAGACGGCGGCTTTTACGATTATGCGGCGAAATATACTGCTGGTAAGACGGAATATCGGGTGCCGGCACCCTTGCCGCAGTTGCAGTATGATGCGTTACAGCGTGACGCGGAAATCAGTTTTCAGTGCCTGGGTTGTCGCGGTGCGGCGCGGGTCGATTTTATGGTTACCGAGCAACAACACTATTTTCTCGAGGTGAATACCATTCCGGGAATGACGGAAACAAGCTTGTTGCCCAAGGCTGCTGCATGTGACGGTATGGATTTTGCAACATTGGTGGAACGAATTCTTGTTGATGCGTCACTGGACCGATAATTATTATCAATGACAACCCCTTCAATGGTTTAAAGCTCAATGCGCGATATGAAACCGACAAAGGGGAAACGGTCAAAAGAGAACGTACGAACGACGTTAAAACGGGAATGGAAGGAATTGTTTTCGCGCATTATGCGCGGCTTTCTTATGCTGTGCTGCGGTGTTCTGGTTGTCAGCGGCGTAGCATTGCTGATGAAGATGGTGAGTACTTCGGAGCACTTTCAGGTTGATTCAATTCAGGTGGAAGGAAATCAGCGCCTGTCGGATCAAGAGGTGATCGATCTGTCGGATATCCGACACGGGGTAAGAACTTTTGACTTGGATCTTGAGATCATCGGTCAAAATATCGCCAAGAACGATTGGATCCGTCGCGCTGAGGTTGAACGAAAGCTGCCACGCGGTATTATCATTCGGGTCACAGAACGTGATGCTGTATTTGTGATCAACTTGGACTATATGTTTTATGTTGATGCCGGTGGTGAGATTTTTAAGGTATTGCGTGCGGGTGATTCACTGGACTATCCGCTGGTCTCCGGTTTAGAGCGTCAGCAGTTGATTGATCAACCACAGAGCAGCCGTGAGCAACTCAAACAGGTTGCCGAACTGTTGTTGCATCTGCGGCAGAGAAAGATTTTTGACGAACAGTGTGTTTCGCAGCTTCATATTGACAGTAAAGAGGGGCTGATTCTTTACACCCGTAACTACGGCGTGCCGATTCAGATCGGTCGCGATAGTTTTGAAAAAAAAATTGATCGTTTGGAGAAAATCTACCCAGAACTCGAGGCGCGGTTGCCGAATTTAAAATATATCAACCTCAATGTTCCGGATAAAGTGATCGTGAAAAAATGACAGTTCGCGCAGAAGCTTGATTATGTGTGGCATGCAGTGTGATGCGGTAACTGAAAGCCCTCGGGCAAGGGAAGGATGGGAATGAGCAATCGTAAAGAAAATCTGATTGTCGGACTGGATATCGGTACAACAAAAATCTGTGCCATCATTGCCAGTATGACGGAGTCAGGTCTGGATATTGTCGGGATTGGTACGAGTCCCTCCAAAGGCTTACGCAAAGGGGTTGTCATCAACATCGAAAGCACTGTCGAATCGATTCGCAAAGCGTTACAGGAAGCCGAATTGATGGCAGGCTGCGAAATTAATTCGGTCTTTGCTGGGATTGCCGGGGCGCATATCACCGGCTTCAATTCTCAGGGTGTGATTGCGATTAAAAACCGCGAGGTGACGACGGAGGATGTACAGCGGGTCATTGATGCGGCCAAAGCGATCGCTATCCCCATGGATCGTGAAGTGATCCACGTTATTCCTCAGGAATATATTATTGACGATCAGGATGGCATCAAGGAACCGCTCGGGATGAGCGGTGTGCGTCTTGAGTCAAAAGTCCATATTGTTACCGGTGCTGTGGCCAGCGCGCAGAATATTGTCAAAAGCTGCAACAAGGCTGACGTTAACGTTGCCGATATTGTTCTTGAGCCGTTGGCTTCCTCTGAAGCGGTGTTGTCAGTCGACGAAAAAGAGTTGGGTGTCGCCATTGTCGATATTGGCGGTGGCACGACGGATCTGGCCATTTTTGTCGATGGTGCGATCAAGCATACATCGGTATTGTCGTTGGGTGGCAACCATTTGACCAACGATATTGCCGTTGGTCTGCGGACACCGATGGCTGAAGCGGAACGGATCAAGCATGCTTATGGCAGCTGCCTGACGGGTGAGATTGGTAAGGATGAGACCATCGAAGTCCCATCTGTTGGTGGTCGCGAGCCGCGCGTTCTGTCACGTCAGTTGTTGGCTGAGATTCTCGAACCGCGGGTCGAAGAGATTTTCACTCTGGTGAATCGTGAAATTGTTCGTAGCGGTTATGAAGATCTGATTGCCTCGGGGGTGGTCATTACCGGTGGGACCAGCATTCTGCCGGGGATGCCTGAACTGGCTGAACAGATTTTTAATCTTCCGGTGCGTCGCGGTGTTCCTCAGGGGATCGGCGGTCTAATTGATGTGGTCAATTCACCGATCTATGCCACCGGCGTTGGCCTGGTGATCTATGGCAGTAAGAACCAACAGATTGATAATTTCTCTGTTGGCCAGGAAAAAGTTTTCGATAAAGTGATGCGTCGGATGAAAGAGTGGTTCGGCGAGTTTTTTTAAAATGAGGCACCGGTCCATATAGGATCGGAATATGACGAACAAGAGCTGTTGCTGTTTGCGGAGAAAACAGTGACGGACCATTTATTCACATGCAGGGGGAGTCATGTTTGAATTTGATGAATCGGTAGACCAGACAGCAAAAATTAAGGTGATTGGTGTTGGCGGTGGTGGCAGTAACGTGGTCGATGCCATGATTAATGCCCAGATCTCAGGCGTCGAATTTATCGTTGCCAACACCGATGCACAGGCACTTAAGCGCAGTGTTGCTCCAATGAAGATTCAGCTGGGCACCAAGTTGACCAAAGGCCTTGGTGCCGGGGCCAGTCCTGAAACCGGACGCGAAGCGGCGCAGGAAGATCGCAGCCGTATCGTCGAGTTGCTCAGCGGTGCCGACATGGTGTTTGTTGCCTGTGGTCTCGGTGGCGGGACCGGTACCGGAGCGGCACCGATTATTGCTGAAACAGCCAAAGAGATCGGTGCGCTGACGGTTGGCGTCGTTACTAAGCCGTTTACCCGCGAAGGGCGTCAGCGCCTGGTTAAAGCTGAAGGTGGTGTCGAAGAACTTAAAAAAGTAGTTGATTCACTGATCGTAATCCCCAATGACCGTCTGGTTGGTCTGGCCGGCAAGAACATGAGCATCCTCGACGCGTTTAAGCCCTCTGACGATGTGCTGCGTCAAGCGGTGCAGGGGATTTCGGATCTGATCACCACCAGTGGCCTGATCAATGTCGACTTCGCGGATGTTAAGTCGGTGATGAGCGAGCGTGGCATGGCGATGATGGGCATTGGTGTTGCCGATGGGGAAAAACGCGCCAGCGAGGCGGCTCAACAGGCCATCAGCAGTCCTCTACTCGAAGATATCGATATCTCCGGTGCCAAAGGGGTATTGGTCAACATCTCCGGGTCGAGCAATATGACCATGGAAGAGTTTGACGAGGCGTCACGTATTGTTCATGAAAAGGTTCACGAAGATGCCAATATCATCGTCGGTCTGGTGGTCAATGATGATCTTGGTGATCGCTTGAAGATCACTGCCATTGCCACCGGTTTTGGTGATTCCTTTGAAAAAGATAAACGTCGTCTGAAAGAACTTAAGAATAATGCAAAAATGATCGGCTCCAAGGTGGATCTCGATGTGCCGACCATCATCCGTAACCAGCAGCGCGATTCTGCCCGTAATTTGCGCAAGCTGGGTAACGAAGAGGATGAATACGATATCCCAACCTTCCTGCGTAAGCGGGTAGATTAATTCACTGAAGCACGGTTAACACCGTGGATGATTCAGTGACAACCGTTATCCAGTCAGCGGATCTCCGCCCGCGTAGCTGGATAAGTTGTACTGACTCTGGTCATGTATAACTCCCTCAGATCGGGGACCCGCAAAGGTCCCCGTTTCTTTTTTATGCTGTGTGTCCGCCATGTCGATTTTAAGCCAAAAATTGCGAGAAAAACGTCAGCAGCGTCTCGATGATGAGACGGGCTGCGAGCCCAAACCCTGGGGGGGACAGCTGCGCGTTGCCCTGGTCTATCCCAACCACTACTACCATGCCATGAGCAACCTCGGATTTCAGGCAGTTTACCAGCTGATTCAGCAACGTGACGACTGTCTGTGCGAACGGTTTTTTCTTCCCGATCGCGACGAATTGGAGCTGCTGGAAAAATTACAGCGCCCGCTGTTATCCATGGAATCTGAACGTTCCCTGACTGATTTTGACGTTATCGCCTTTTCACTGTCCTTTGAAAATGATTACATCCATCTGGCGCAAATTTTCGATCTTGGACGCTTGCCAATGTGGCGTGAGCAGCGAAGTGCTGATGATCCGTTGATCATTGCCGGTGGTATTTGTGCCTTTCTCAACCCTGAGCCGCTGGCCGACATTATTGATCTGTTTGTGATCGGCGACGCCGAAGTGTTATTGCCACCGTTGCTGGACCAGATCAATGATCAGAGTGATGGTCGGCAAGCCCCGCGTCAGCAATTGCTGGAGCAGTTTGCGCGTCAGGATGGTTACTATGTGCCGCAATTCTATCATCCCCGTTATGCAGAAGATGGCACGATTGCCGCCATCGACGTCGATGGCGATGCGTGCTTGCCGGTTAAGCGCTGCTGGCTGGACGATTTGAATGACAGTGCATGTCGCTCGGTATTGCGCACGCCCCATACCGCTTTTGGCACCATGAGTCTGGTGGAGGTATCTCGCGGTTGTTCACGGGGATGCCGTTTTTGCGCGACAGGTTTTGTCTATCTGCCGCCACGGGAAAAAACAGCTGCAACGGTGATGGCTCAGTTGCAGCCCAGCCTGTGTTCGGGGGCAACCGCCGGACTGGTCGGGGCTGCGGTGTCGGACTACTCGGCACTGGATGAAGTCACCGAGCAGGTGTTGGAGGCTGAAAGCGATGTGTCGGTGGCCAGTTTGCGCATCGATACCATCACCCGTGACCAGGTGCAGACCCTCAAACAATCCGGCCAGAAAACCCTGGCTCTGGCCCCTGAAGCCGGCAGTCAGCGTATGCGTGATCTCATCAATAAGAATCTCACCGAGCAGCAGATCGTTGCGGCCGTAACCCTCCTCGCTGCCGAGGGGATTCTCAACCTCAAACTCTATTTTCTTATCGGCCTGCCCACGGAAGATGAGCGGGATGTCGATGAGCTCCTGACATTAACGCGGCGTATTCGTGAGATCTGGATTGAACAGCAGAAACCGTTGGGGCGGCTGGGCACCATTACATTGTCGGTGAATCCGTTTGTGCCGAAAGCGATGACACCTTTTCAATGGTGCGCGATGGATGGGCAGGCTGATTTAAAACGTAAGATCGCTGTGATTCGTAAGCAGATCAACCGGTTGTCCAATACTGAGTTGCAGGTGGAATCGTTACGCAGCGCCCAGTTGCAAGCGGTACTGGCCCGGGGTGATCGCCGCATCGGCCAAATTTTGCCGGAGTTGGCGGCGGGAAAAAACCTCAAGGCGGCCTGTCGACAGCACCATCTCGATCCTGAATTCTATGCTCAGCGCCAGCGTCATCACGATGAAATCCTGCCGTGGCAGCTGATCGATAGTGGTGTCGATCGCAGCTACTTATGGAACGAATATCAGAAAGCCCTGCAGGGGAAGTTGACCCGGCCGTGTCAAAATAACTGTGACCGCTGTGGCGTGTGTCAGCTATGAGGAGAAGACGATGAAAAAATCACTCGGTGCCAAACCGATTATCTATCCGACGCCGGTTTTTCTGGTCGGTAGCTATGATGCTGAGGGTAAGGCCAATATCATGAATGCCGCCTGGGGTGGCTTGTGTAGTTCTGAACCGCCCAGCGTGGCGGTATCGGTCCGCAAAGAACGCTACAGCTTTGATTGTATTCAAGAGCAGCAGGCTTTTACCATCAATATCCCCCGTACCGATCAGGTGGTTGCCGCTGATTACTTTGGTTTGGTCAGTGGCCGCGATGTGGACAAGATAGCGGCAAGTGGTATGAGCGTGGAGCGCGCCGAACATGTCAATGCGCCGCTGCTCTGTGAGTGTCCGTTAGTATTGGAATGTCGACTGACGGCCAGTATCGAACTGGGCGTTCATACTCAGCTGATTGGCGAGATTGTCGATGTAAAAATTGATGAGGAGTGCCTTGACGAGGTGGGCCTGCCCGATATCGTCAAGGTCGATCCATTATTGTTTGCACCGGGGAATCGGGCTTATTTTAATGTTGGCGCTAATGTTGGTAGGGCTTTTGCAGTTGGTAAGGAGTTGATAGACAAAAAAGATTAAACCGCGCAATGACGCAGTGGTGGCGATCTCCCAGTGCGCCACAACACCAGTAATCCGTCATTGCGCGTGGTTAAGGCACCTAGTTTAGGTGGAAATGGCGCAGCGGATTGATTGAGATCCGATAGCCGTAGTCATTAAAAGCGGGAGGATTCAATGCCGGAAGTAAAGAAACGGGGACTGATCAAGCGTTTTATCCGTTTGATCACATTTGTCGATTTGCCTATCCGGAGAAAGTTTTCACTGTTCTCCATCGGGGTTTTATTCTGGTTTGTTTTACTGTCGTGCGTGTCATTTTATGTGCTGATTGATGTCAACATCAAGACCGCCCAGGTTGTCGACAGCCTGTTGCCCTATGAACGATTTGCCCAGGATGTCCTGCGCAAGTCGAAAGAGATCGATCGTCTGGTTGCCGATCTGGCTCAGGCGAGCAATGAACAGACCCTTTCGCTTAAGTCTGAGCGGATTAAATCCGGTTTACAGGCCATCAGTCAAAGTCATGACCAACTTGATGCACCGCGCATGCAGTCGCCGATCCGCCTGATCTGGAATCGACTCAGTGCCAATGATTGGATCGATGAAGTCGGGAACCGGGCCTATCTGGAGACGGTCGCCCTATCGACAGCAAGCTTGCGGCAACTGCTCAGTGAGATCACTTATCTGAAGGTTGAACAGATCAACGGAGGGGATAACCGTTCTCAACTGGAAAAACTGACCGGGCGCTTTGGTGCCGCCGAAGGTGAACTGACCAGTGCTTCGGTCGGTTTTCTTGAGTCCATTTCCCAACAGACTAATCGCTACTCCAGCAGTATTACCACCACCACCAGCTATGCCTTCTGGATGATTATCACCGTGTTGACACTGGCCAGTGGTTTGCTGGCGATCTTTACCTTCTGGATATCCGATTCTATTGTTCTCCCGGTTACATCGATGATCACCAAGATCCATACGCTGGCCACCGGACATGTCGATTTGACCGATAAGATTGTTGTTCGTTCCGATGACGAAATTGGTGAGATGTCGCAGGAGTTTAATGATTTGATGGATACGGTCCATGGTATGACCGTGTTTAAAAATGTCATTGAGGAGGATGCGACCCTTGAAGATGTCTATTCGCGGATGGGGGAAGCATTTAGTGTCAATGTAGGCATCGACAATTACCGCATCTACGAAGTCAGCAGCGATTACAAGGGGATGCAGGCGGTATTCCCGATCGCTATTTCAGATAAGGAACTGGATTGTCACCCTGACATCCTCACCTCATGCGATCTGTGCCGGGCGGTGAAAACCGGTCATTCTATCTCATCACTGGCCTATGATCGAGTATGCAAGCAATTCATGGACGATCAGAATAAGGTGCATGTTTGTGTGCCGATGATTATCGGCGGTCACGCCGGTGGCGTGGTGCAGTTTGTGTTTGATAAAGAGGGTGAACATGCGCTGACGCGTAACGAAATTGAGCAGAAGGTGGCCAAGGCCGAAGCCTACATCAAGCAATCGTTGTCGGTCCTTGAAGCCAAGCGATTGATGAATACCCTGCGCGAATCGTCGTTGCGTGATCCGATGACCGGCCTGTTCAACCGTCGTTTTTTGCAGGATCAGGCCAGCCATTTGATCGCCGGTACGTTGCGGCGTAACAAGATCATCGGCCTGTTGATGTGCGATATCGACTTTTTTAAACAGGTCAACGATCAGTATGGACACGATGCTGGTGACCAGGTGCTTAAGGAAACCTCGGCCATTATTGTCAAGAGTGTCCGCGAATCCGATGTGGTGGTGCGCTTTGGTGGCGAAGAGTTTCTGGTTGTTTTGACTGATGTCGAACTCGGCGATGGACTTATCGTGGCAGAAAAGATTCGCAGCAACATTGAAGACAAGGTGTTTATTGTCGGCGCGGAAAAGATTCGCAAAACCATCAGTATTGGTGTCAGTGAATATCAGACGGATAGCGATGGTTTCTGGCAGTGCATCAAATATGCGGATGTGGCGTTGTACCAGGCCAAGGAAAACGGTCGCAATAAAGCGCTGCGCTTTGAAGAGTCGATGTGGACGGCGGAAGAATTTTAGTGCTGTTCTAGGAAGCTGTCGTAGATGATGAATAAAAAAGCCCCGACAGGTTTTCCTGTCGGGGTTTTTGCTTTGCGGCGCGACCTGATGGCCAATCTGTTTTAAATCAGTTGCATGGTACCCGGTGTGCCCGCTTCCACCTCACCGATGACAAATGCTTGGTCTCCGGCATTATTGAGGGCTGTGAGCAATGATTCCAGCTGTGGCGGTGGTACGGCAATCAACAAGCCGCCCGATGTCTGTGGATCGCACAGCAGGTCGATGTTGGTCTGCTCCTGACTGTCGGTGCCGCTGACGCGTGGCATATAATGACGATGGTTGCGGAAACTGCCTTCCGGAACCAGCCCTGTCGCGGCCATGTCGCGGGCGTGAGGGTAGTCAGGCAGGCTCTGGGTGTGGATGACCAGCTGTACCTGGCTGGCATCCGCCATCTCCAGGGCATGACCGATGAGACCAAAGCCGGTGATATCGGTACAGGCAGACACCGCGCACTGTTGCATTGCTTCCGAAGCGTAGCGGTTGAGGCGGGCCATCCCCTGCAGGGCATCATCAATCTGCTGCTCATCGATCACCTGCGCCTTGAGGGCCGTGGTCAGCAGTCCGGTGCCGAGAGGTTTGGTCAACACCAGCAGGTCACCGGGGCGGCAGCCCTGGGAAGTGATCAATTTATCGGGATGAACCGTGCCGGTGATCGCCATACCGTATTTGGGCTCTTCATCCTCGATGGAATGGCCACCGACCATGGTGGCACCGGCTTCGTGAACTTTGTCAACACCGCCGCGTAGAATCTGGGTCAAGACATCGATGGGCAGGCAGTTGGGAAAACAAACCATATTCATGGCCGTGATCGGTTGGCCGCCCATGGCAAACACATCCGACAAAGCGTTGGCGGCGGCGATGGCGCCAAACAGGTACGGATCGTCGACCACCGGTGTGAAAAAGTCCAGTGATTGCAGCAGCAGCAGATCCGGGGTGAGTTGATAAATGCCGGCATCGGCGCAGGGGATATCGCGCGATAACAGCTTGGGATCGTCATTGTGTGGGAGTTGGCACAGCACCTGCGCCAGGGTCTCAGGACCGAGTTTAGCCGCTCAGCCGGCGCTGCGCGCCAGTTGAGTCAGACCGATTTTTTCTGCATCCATTTACTTTAGCTCCTCTGCGCTGGGCAGTTTCCAGGCTTCGCGGGCATCGCCCTTGCGCATGGTGTATTTAAGGTCGTCAAAATGTTCCAGCAGCGCCTGAACCGGTTTGCGCGCACTACCGATCAGGTCACGATACTGCCCCAGGGTGAGGGTCGGTTGCCCTGCAAAATGGTCAACCAGTTGGCGTAGCGCCTGCTGATAACTGTCATGGTGGAAAAAGGTGTCGTCGTTGAGTTTGATGAGGATGCCATTAAAGAACAGGTAGCCCAGGCAGTCTTCCAGGATCTCTTCATCAATGGCCAGAGAATCGAGCATCTCACGTCGTCCTTTCGCCTGCACACCGATCTGCTTATATGCCTGCTCAATTTTTTGTAGATACTGCTGTTGCTGCACCGATGGTTGCGGCTGAAAACCTTCAATCTGCACCCATTCTCCGGCACGTTGCAGGGCTGTGATGGCCAGCAACTGTTCAAAGGTCTTGCCATTCAGGCGCTTCGGCAGGCGTGACTTGAGGGTGGCATGGGGGATTCCCGGCAGCAATGGATTGTGGTGGTGGAACTGTTCAACGGTTTCAACCAGGCGCTCGCTGAAGGCGCGAACCAGGGCCGTCGGCAGCCATTGGTCGCCGAGTTGTTGCACCTTGCCATCCTCCTGCAGGGTGTTGAGGTGGGTTGTTATGCGTTCGCGGCCCATGCCGGAGAGCTGTTCAAGGTCTTTGACTCGCGCACACTGCAGTTCACTGAGCTTTTGCAGCAGGAACGAGCCCTCACCCGATTCGAGTTCTTCAATCGCCTTCATCACCGCCGGGCGGAAACGCTTGTGTTTTCCCGGGGCCGGGTCAATGACCAGGCCGCCACCGATGGTGGTCATGGGCGAATAGGAACGGATGATAAAGCGATCTTGACGATGAGCGACCAATGGACGGTCGAGGTGGATCTGCACCAGGGCACTTTCTCCGGGTTCGAGCTGATCACGATCAAGCAGGGCGACCAGGCCAACCACCCGTGCCGTACCGAGGTAGAAGTGAACCGGGTCGCGAAACTTGATGGCGCGTGGCGCATCGGCCAACAGGGTCAGGCGGGCATCGATACGGCTGGTCTGTTCAAAAATGCCCGGCGTGCCGATGACGCAGCCGCGTTGAAGAATATCCCGTTCCAGTCCGGCCAGGTTGAGGGCCACCCGTTGTCCAGAGCGGGCAATCTGCTGTTTTTTGCCATGCACCTGAACGTCACGGATGCGTACCTTTTCCCCCGGAGGCAGCACTTCAACGCTGTCGCCCACCTGAACACAGCCGGTGAGCAGGGTGCCGGTGACCACGGTGCCGAATCCGGCTACGGAAAAATGACGGTCGATGGGCAGCCGCATCGGGCCGTCGGAATCGTGTTCGGGAATCTGAGCGGCGAGTTCGACAATGGTCTTGACCAACTCCGGGATACCCTCACCGCTGATGGATGATACCCGGCAGACCGGGGCCTTGCTGAGGAAGGTGCCGCTGACCTCTTCGCGAATCTCCTCCTCGACAACGTCGGCCCATTCCTCATCGGCCAGGTCGATCTTGGTCATGACGATGATGCCGCGCGGGATCTGCAACAGGTTGAGAATCTGCAAGTGCTCGTGGGTCTGCGGCATCACCCCTTCCATACTGTCTACCACCAGCAGTACCAGATCGATACCGCCGACGCCGGCCAGCATGTTGTTGATGAACTTTTCATGGCCGGGAACGTCGATGACGCCGGCTTGGTCACCGCCCGGCAGGGTGAACGAGGCGAAGCCGAGATCGATGGAGATACCGCGCTGTTGTTCCTCTTTCAAGCGGTCGGTTTGCGCACCGGTCAGAGCTTTGATCAGCTGGGTTTTACCGTGGTCGACATGACCGGCGGTGCCGATAATGATATTTTTTGACATGATTCTAGTGTTCCGTGGGGTTGATTGTGTCAATCAATTCAATTTTCCGCTAAAAAATTTATGGTAGGTCGGGTTAGCGGAGCGTAACCCGACAGCTTGTTGCTTGCCGTTGTTTCACCTGCCAATTTCATAGCAACTAATATATCGTATCTCACATGACGCGGGGTACGCGGCCCCGCAAGCCGCCTTACTTTTAGAATCAGCCAAAAGTAAGCAAAACCTGACCCTGACCGTCCGGCCCTTCGGGTTCCTTCTCGCCATTCACTTACACCGAGGAACCCGAAAAAACTCGCTACGCTCAAACAGTTTTCGGGTAAGCATCCTCCTTGACGTTCATTTTGTTCAGCCGAACACATAGGGAATCAGTGTGTAAAATCTCAATATCAAGCGGAACAGGCTTCTACCAGCGCCTGAATCAATACCGATTCCTGGGCGGGAAGCACGGTGCGTAAATTAACCAGCAGGCGATCCTCCTGAATACGTGCCACCACCGGCACCGTGCTGTGGCGCAAACGGATAGCACAGCCCTCGGCGGACGTATGGCGTGGAGTCAATGCCAATGCGCAGCCGGGCAGGTCGGTAATGGGCAGGGCGCCGCCACCGACGCATGAGGCTTCGGCAATCAGTTCAACATTTGCCCGCTCAGTAATGGCTGTACGGAGCCGGGCCATGAAGGCCTGGCTGCGCTGCTCCAGTTCGTCCGCTTTCATATTCAACATCCGCAATACCGGTACCTTGTCAATGGCCTGCTGCCGATCAAGATAGTGGCGCAGGGTGGTTTCCAGAGCGGCGAGGGTGAGTTTGTCGATTCGTAATGCCCGCGCCAGCGGATGGTTGCGGATTTTGTCGATGGCCCATTTTTTGCCGACGATCAAGCCCGCCTGGGGTCCGCCGAGCAGTTTGTCGCCACTGAAGGTCAGCAGGTCGATTCCGGCTTCCACCCCTTCGCGTACCGTCGGTTCGCGGGGTAAACCGAATTCGGACAAATCGAACAGCATGCCGCTGCCGAGATCTTCCATCACCGGGATTTTGTTTTTCTGCCCCAGTTCCACCATTTCAGCAGCGGCGACCGATTGGGCAAAGCCGACAATGCGGTAGTTGCTGGTGTGGATTTTGAGTAGCAGGCCGGTGTTGTTGTTGAGGGCGTTTTCATAGTCGTGCAGATGGGTTTTGTTGGTGGTTCCCACCTCATGAAGGATGACGCCACCGGCGGCCATGACGTCCGGAACGCGAAAGGCACCGCCGATCTCCACCAGCTCGCCACGTGATACCACGGCCTCTTTGCCCTGGGCCAGCGCCGTCAGTGCCAATAGCACTGCACCGGCGTTATTGTTGACCACGGCAGCGGCTTCAGCGCCGGTCAGGCGGCATAACAGTTGGTCGATATGACTATAGCGGTGTCCCCGTTTACCACTGCCGAGATCCAGTTCCAGATTCGAATAGGAGCGGGCGACATCATCGATCGCTTGCAGGGCTTCATCGCTGAGTGGTGCACGACCGAGATTGGTATGCAGCAGTGTACCCGTGGCGTTGATTACCTGACGCAGTGACGGTTGTATTTTATGATTGAGACGTTGCTGAGTCTGCTCGGCGATCGCATCAATATCGATGTTTGTCAGCGAAACGCTATTGTTGAGTATCTGCTGACGGCAGTGTTGCACCGCCTCCTGTGCCGCTTCGACAATCAGACAGTGGGGAGCCGATGATTGGGCCAATTGCGGACACTGAAGTAACCGGTCGATGGAGGGGAGTTGTTTGAGCAGCTCGACAGAGTTTTTCATGGATGTCGTATAATCCTAAGAATGTCTAATCTAAATAGTTCTTGTTAATGGCAATGTTGTTGCATGATTATGCAGCGTACCATATCATTGCTAAGGGCAACAAGATGCTTGATCAACTCAATTTAAATAAGAATAAAAACAAAATTTTACTCGTTAGTTTGCTGGTGTTGATGGTCGTTGGTCTGACGTTCTTTGCCTTTGGCGCGCCTCGTGCTGCCGATGGTTTACAGTGGGAGCACCGTGATGTTGACTTCTGGACCATACACAGTCAAGACCGCCGTTTTTGGCATCGTGATGCTGAAAAATACTGTCAACAATTGACGTTGGATGGTTACTATGACTGGCGATTGCCCAAGGTGGAAGAACTGAAAACCTTATTGCAGGTTTCGGCAAAACACCGCAGGAAAGTTGCCCAGGTGGATCGGGCAATTTACTGGACGGCTACGCCTTATGACGAAATGGGGCAACGTTATTGGACGTTGTCGTTTCTCAGTGAGCAGGCGGCGCCTATGGAAGAGCACAATTATAATACCGTGGTTTGTGTTCGCGCAGTCGCCAACTGAATCGGTTTGTTGTCGAGCACAATATCAAGAGGGGTAATTGATGGCTGAGCAGGCACTGGACAACCAGGATCGGGTTTTACGTACGCTGTGCGATGACCTGATGGGGTTGGTCGGCGAGCAGTTTTTTGCTGCTTTGACCACTAAACTGGCGGAAGTTGCCGGTGCTGATTACGCTTTTATCGGTGTGTTTACGGATGAAACACAAGAATATGTGCAGACCGTTGCCGTCTATGCCGATGGGCAGAATATTGATAATCTTGAGTTTGAGCTGAAAAACACCCCCTGTGATGTGGTGGTCAAGAAGGGGTTGCAGCGCTATCCGCAGAATATTCTCAAGCTGTTCCCCCTTGATCATCTTGCCATTGAACTGAAAGTTGAAAGTTATATCGGTCTGCCGTTGATCGATTCCAAAGGCCAGGTATTGGGACCGTTGGCCGTATTCAGTCGCCAACCGCTGAAAGATATCGAACTGGCAGAAACCGCTCTGCATATGATCGCCCTGCGGGCCTCGGCCGAACTGGAGCGGATAAAGATCGAACGCCAACGTCAGGAGGAGCTGCATTTTCTGCAGAGCTTGCTCGATGCCATTCCTAATCCGGTTTTTTATAAAGACACCGACCGCCGCTATCTGGGTTGTAATAAAAGTTACGAACAGCTCCTCGATTGTTCGCGGCAGGATCTGATCGGTCATCGTTCAAGTGAGATGATGGAGCCGATGCGTGCCGTGGTGGCGATTCGAGAAGACGAAAAGGTGTTCGGTAGTGCTTTGCCGAGCACGTATGAGCACACCATCCGCGGCGGCGATGAAGAACAGCTACAGGTGCTGTTCAACAAAGCTCCTTTTTTTGATCGTCAAGGTGAATTGGCCGGTCTGGTGGGGACCATTCAGGATATCAGTGCCCTGCGCGACATGCAGTCTGCCATGCAGTCACTGGTTGAAAGTACCGTTGGTTATACCGGCAGCGATTGTTACCGCCGAGTGGCGCAACAACTGTGTCAGTGGTTTGATGCCGACTGTGCCATCGTCGGACGTCTGGAAGAGGATGGCAAGGTGTTGTCACTCGCCACCCTGCAGGACGGAATGTTGATCCCCGAGTACTGTTTCAGCATCGTCAATACCCCCTGTGAGCAGGTGGTGGATGACGGCGTGTGTCTGTTTAGCGAGGGGGTTTCGGAACATTATCCCCACAGCGCGCTGGTGGTACAGTTGCAGGCCGAAGGCTATGTCGGCTCACCGGTGCGCGGCCATGATGGGCGGGTAATCGGTGTCCTCAGTGTGCTGTCACGCAGTAAGATCAAGAGCCTTGAGCGGGCCAAGGATGTGTTGGCGATTATGGCCGCACGGGTCAGTGCCGAGATTGAACGCGAGCAGTCGGAGCAGCTACTGCGTGATAACGAAGATCACCTCGAATATCTGGTCTATCATGATGTGTTAACCGAACTGCCCAATCGCCAGCTGTTTCGCGACCGGCTGCAACATGCCATCAGCATGGCCCGTCTTAACCACGATCAGGTCGCCGTGCTGTTTCTCGATCTTGATCGGTTCAAGAAAATCAACGATTCCCTCGGGCACGAAATCGGCGATCGGCTGTTGTGTGAGGTTGCTCGTCGACTGCGGAACTGTGTGGGCGATGTCGATACCGTGGCCCGGCTCAGCGGTGATGAGTTTGCGATTATTGTCGATCAGTTTAACAGTATTGAGAACGTCATTCTCGTCGCCCAGCAGGTCAACCGAATGGTGGCCGAGGTGATGGAGGTGGAGGGGTATAAGCTGTTTCTCACCGCCAGCATCGGCATCAGCCTTTATCCTCAGGATGGCAAGGACGTTGTCTCACTGCTGAAAAGCGCCGATGCCGCTATGTACAATGCCAAGGAATTGGGTCGCGACAACTACCGGTTTTATACTGCGGGATTGAACGAGCGAGCCAGTGAACTGTTGATGTTAGAAGGTGCTTTACGCCAAGCGGTAGAGCACAACCACTTGGTTGTCTATTACCAGCCGCAGATCGATTTGCAGACCAATCAGATTATTGGTGCTGAAGCGTTGCTGCGCTGGCAGCATCCAGACCAGGGGATGATCGCTCCTGCCGATTTTATTCCCATGGCGGAGGAAACCGGTTTGATCGTCTCTATGGGCGAATGGGTGTTGCACCAAGCCTGTTCTCAGAATAAAGCTTGGCAGGATGCTGGTTATCCACCGATCCGGATTGCGGTAAACATGTCAGCGCGTCAGTTTCGCCAGAAAGATCTGGTGCCGATGGTGCGGCGGGTGTTGGCTGAGACCGGTCTGGATGCCTGTTATTTGGATCTGGAGATCACCGAAAGTATCCTCATGAACGATGTCGATGGCGCTATCGAACGGTTGATGGAGTTGAACGATCTTGGCGTGCGGCTGTCGATCGATGATTTTGGTACCGGTTACTCTTCGCTGGCGTATTTGAAACAATTTCCGATTCACTATCTGAAAATTGATCAGTCTTTTGTCCGCGACGTGATGACGGATCCCAATGATGCGGCCATTGCGACAACGATCATTGACCTGGCGCGCAACATGAATCTGAAGGTTGTCGCCGAGGGGATCGAACAGGAGGATCAGCGGCAGTTCTTGCAACAGCGCGGCTGTGGTTACGGTCAGGGCTATCTGTTCAGCCGACCGACGGATAGTGCCAGCTTTGAAGCGTTGTTGAAGTAACCTCCTTGAGTAACCACCGATGATTCAAGCCCCGCTGTGCGGGGCTTTTTTTGTAAGGGACAATATGACGCCATTGCTCAATTCATTGCACCATGATTATCTGCAGCTGCTTGGCGAGGTGGATCGCTGGTATCAGCGCTGTAGTGATGAGCACAGCGAACAACTCGTCTGTCATATCGG
Source organism: Desulfuromonas sp. (assembly GCA_021162745.1). Taxonomy (GTDB): domain Bacteria; phylum Desulfobacterota; class Desulfuromonadia; order Desulfuromonadales; family Desulfuromonadaceae; genus Desulfuromonas. Next base: position 21,102 of record JAGGYC010000030.1, read on the forward strand.
CTGCTGTGGTTGTTGTCGGGGCTTGTTTGATATTACCCTGCTCGATGCTGCGTTGTTGCAACAGGGCTTTCGTCAGCTGCCGCAAGGTCGTCAACAGCAGGTGTTGGAACGTTGCCACCATCGTCTCCACAGCCTTCAACAGCGCTGGCCTGGGGTGGATGCGCCCTATATTCTCAACCGGTTGGGTGACGATAGCTGGCAGTCCATGCCGGAAGACGATGAGACCCCCTGTCCGCTCCTCGATGAGGACGGCTGCTGCCTGGTCTATGCCCATCGTCCAATGACCTGCC
>JAGGYC010000091.1 GCA_021162745.1 Desulfuromonas sp.
CCCGAAAACACTATGCTGCATTTATTGCCGATGGTGTGGATCAAGGCAAGCGGCCAGAGTTGGTCGGGGGAGGGTTGGTGCGTAGCTTGATCGGTCAGGTGGAACAGGCGGGGTGTGCCATTGATTACCGGATGGCAAGCGACGAACGAATCCTCGGTGATGGTGATTTTGTCGAATCGATCTTGAAGGAAGCCCACGAGCAGCTTACGGATCGTCAGCACTATCAAACAGCAGGTTTCGGACTGGAGGAATTAACCAACCTCGTTGCCGGATTGCTGGATATTGATCCTTCCCAAATCAAAGTCGCCGGAAAACAGCCGGAAAAAGTGCGGGCGCGTAGTCTGTTCTGTTATTGGGCTGTACGGGAACTTGGCTTCACAGCGACGGCACTTGCCAGAGAAATGGGGATCAGTCAACCCGCAGTAAACCTGGCGGTGCGGCGGGGTGAAAAGCTGGCGGCAGAGCAGGGTTGGAGGTTGGCTGAGTTAGTAAACTTATAATCTTATGAACGTCCCGCCGATTTTTTTTATGAACGTCCCGCCGATTTTTCGTCAATCGTTGGATGACTTTTATTGCCAACAGCAGGAGTATTATTGCGCCCAGTTGCAGGGTTATGCACGGTTTCTTAAAGTGATGGATGATGGTGTTCCGTATCGGGCGGCATTATATTTTCCTGCCTGTGATGGTTGGTGTGAGGTGGAATTGGAAACATGAAAGGAGAAAAGCGTGGAGGAGCAAAGCAAGGATTTCAGCGTGGTTGCGACAACTTGGGATGAAAAGCCCCGGCGGGTTCAGTTGGCTGCTGCTGTGGCTGATGCCATAAAAACACATATTCCACTTACGCGGCAGATGATTGCCCTCGATTTTGGTTGCGGCACTGGTCTGGTCAGCTTCAATCTTGTTGATCAGCTTGGGCAGGTGGTGGCGGTAGACAACGCTGATGGGATGCTGAAGGTGTTGCGTCAAAAAGCACAGCATATGGGAATCGAAAATATTGAAACCTTGCCGACGACGGGTGGCTTGCCAGAACTCGATGGCCGAAGCTTTGATTTGATCTACAGTTCGATGGTGTTGCATCACGTGTGTGAGGTTGAACCGTTGATTAAATCCATGGTTGCTGCCCTTGCGCCGGGAGGCTATCTGGCTCTGGCAGACTTGGATAGCGATGACGGGCAATTTCATGACCAGCCGGTCGGGGTTGAACATTATGGCTTTGACCGGAGCGCGTTATGCCGGCAGCTACAAAAGGCGGGGCTGGTTGAGGTGGGAGCCCACACCGCTCATACCATTGTCAAACAGCGCGAAGGCAAAGAGCGGGGCTTTCCGGTCTTTCTCGTCAGTGGTCGTAAGCCGGGCTGAGTCTTATAAATCAGGGATGATTCAGCTACGCTGCCGTTTTTAAACGGCAGCGTTTTTTTATCCGCGATAGATATGGATAGTGCCCTGAGCAGCCATGGTTTGCAGCCATTGACGTGCGAATTTTTTTATCCATTCACGGGTAATGGGCAGCAGCAGGCTGAAACCGATCAGGTCCGTGCAGAAACCGGGTGTCAACAAGGTTAAACCACCGGCAAGAATCATGGCACCATTGAGTAATTCCTCGGTGGGCATCTCCCCTTGGTCTAATGATGACTGAATCCTTCTAATGGTTTCACTGCCCTGAGTCCTCGCAAGATAAGCTCCGGCAATACCGGTTAAAATAATCAGGCCAACCGTTGGCCATAAACCTATAAGTTCGCCAGCTTGCAGAAGAACATAAATTTCTACAACCGGGATGGTAATAAATAAAATAAGAAGCTTTATAAACATTTATTCCTCTTTGATGTGAGTGGGTTAATTTTAAGAAGACAGCAAAAATAACAAATCGTGTGTAATGACTGACTATTTTGCTGCGATAAATGTAACTGCCTGATTATAAAGGCGAAAATAAAGTGGTTAAAAAATAGGCAAAATGATGAAAGCCGTTTTTAACGCAGGATCAGGATCATCGTCAACATCTTTATCAACAGCTTATCAACAGTTTTTGTGGGTAAAATGCTAAGTGCCTTGAAATGTGTCTATTTTCTCCGTGTCAAGGATTTTGTTTGAAAAATGGATCAATTTTTTAGCCCTTTTTGTTGCGTTTAGATGTGATTTTAATGTGGCTGTTAAGTCCGGTTTCGTTGTGCGTTAGGTTTGTGGTGCTGGGTTCATGTCCTTTTGCACTCGAATTCTCAGGCAAGATTCAGCATCTATTTCGTATTCATCTGCCAACTGCGCACACTGCCATAGCACATTACCGAGGATCGATTCTACTGTCGACCTGTTTGTTGTTTGGGATAATTGCTGCAGGTCGGATTCAATTGTGCTGGTGGATGACGTTGATTTTACACATGATGGATGATTTAGCCATTTTTGAGCATAACTCAGAGCGGGCAAACTGCTTTGGATGTGGTGTTTTGGTTGTTGTGAAATGCCATTCTGTTGTCGCTCAGACTGTTTGATCTGCTCCCATTGGCTGTTAATCTGTTCATCGCTGAGGTGATTGTTGATAGCGAAGACATGGGGATGTCTGCGGATCAGTTTCTCTTGAATCCCTTTACTGACCTCGTTCAGGGTGAAGTTGCCCGCATCGCTGTGGAGGTCGGTGATAAAGAAGATCAGCATGAGGAGGTCGCCCAGTTCGCTGCAGACGTCTTGGTTGTTGCCGTTGTTGATGGCATCGATCACCTCGTATGCTTCTTCAAGCAGGAACGCTTTCATACTGTCGATGGTTTGTTTTTGGTCCCATGGGCAACCTTGTGGAGAACGGAGCTTCTTGACGAGAAGGTATAGCTCTTTCAGCGAGTTGAAGTGGATTTCAGGCGGGTTGATCATGATGAAATTATCCTTTTAGTTTAGCTGGGTTTTGTGTCTCGCAATCTGATGTTTGAACTGGTCACGTGAACCCCTCTTTTTCCTTGACAAAAGAGGGGCAATATCTATACTGACCGCTTTCTTTAAAAAGGTACATTGAACATGGAATTACGTGTTGCTGAAATAAAAGAACAGAGTGCTGAGCTGCAGATTGAAGAGTCGGCGGAAAGCTTTCCTATTCTGGCACAATTGGCCAAGGAAGAGGGTTACGTTTTTCTTGGTCCGGTTTGTGTGTCATTATCTGCCGACGTTGTCGGTGGCATCGTTGAATTGTCAGGTCAACTCAGTGTTGAGGTTGAGATCCCTTGTGGGCGTTGCCTTGCTCCAAGTTTATATACCCTTGAAACCTCTTTTTCTCATTCTTATGTCGATGCGCTTCCTCAGGTCAGCGGTGAGGATGGCGAAGAACTTGAGTTGAGTGCAGAGGAGATGGGTCTTGAGTTGATCGATGGTGAAACGATCGATTTGACCGAGGAGATCCAACAGCAGGTTGTGTTGCTGGTGCCCGCACATCCCCTCTGTTCCGAGGGTTGCAAGGGGTTGTGTTTTGAGTGTGGTGTCGATCTCAATCATGAAAAGTGTCAATGTGCAGATAAGAAGGTCGGTATGCACTTTGCCGGCTTGAAAGATTTAAAGGTTGAAAAGTAACCAGTAATCGGTTTACTTTTGGTCGGTTGTCAACGGTGAACCGTTGACTGTTAATAGACAGAATAGAATAGTTACAGAGCAAAGGAGATTCAGCTCATGGCAGTACCTAAGAAGAAAACCTCGAAATCAAGACGTGATATGCGTCGTTCTCATGATGCCCTTATCGCTCCAGGCATGTCTGTATGTCCTCAATGCGATGAACCTAAGCAATCACACCGCGCTTGCGGTAGCTGTGGTTTCTACAAGGACCGCAATGTTCTCGGTTCAGAGGACTAAAGGATTCATTCGATGAAATCAATCGTGATTGCGGTTGACGCTATGGGTGGCGACAATGCTCCTGCCGTTGAGGTTGCGGGTGCTGTCGCTGCTTCTCGTAGATGGGGCATGGCGATCGTTCTTGTCGGTGATACGGAACGTATTCAACAAGAGTTGACGAATCACGATGTGGAAAATCTGGATATCCGTATTCACCATGCCTCCGAGGTTGTCACGATGGATGACTCTGCTTCGGATGCGGTGAGGAAGAAAAAAGATTCGTCCATCCGTGTCGCTTATGAATTAGTGAAACGTGGCGAAGCTCATGCTGTTGTCAGCGCTGGAAATTCCGGTGCGACCATGGCTGTCGGGATGTTTCTCTGTAAACGGATTGCCGGCATTGAACGTCCAGCTATTGCAACGATTGTCCCGAACCTGAAGGGGCAAACGCTTGTTCTTGATGTCGGAGGCAATGTCGATTGCAAACCCCTGCATCTCGAGCATTTTGCCATTATGGGTGATGTTTATGCTCGTCATCTGATGGCGAAAGAAACACCCAAAATTGGTTTGCTGTCTAATGGTACAGAGGAAAAAAAAGGCAATGAACTCACCCGGGAAACCCATCAACTGCTTAAACCGCTGGACCTGAACTACATCGGTTACGTTGAAGGGCGTGATATCTATAGTGGTACCGTCGATGTTGTTGTGTGTGATGGATTTGTCGGTAATGTCGTTCTTAAGGTGTCTGAAGGTCTTGCCGATTCTATCGGTAAAATGTTGCGTGTTGAGTTGAAATCACGCTTTATGGCGCGATTGGGTTATTTGTTGGCGCGTCCGGCATTTCAGGCATTTAAGAAAAAAGTTGATTATGCAGAATATGGTGGTGCGCCCCTGTTGGGGATTCGCGCTACCAGTATTATCTGTCATGGCGGTTCTAATGTTAAAGCAGTGACCAATGCAATTGGTCAAGCTGCCGATAGCGTGGATAAAGCGGTGAACGATAAACTGGTAGAGCAGTTGCATTGCTTAAATGATCAGGCAGAGAGCGTTGTCGCTGTCGCTGGTACTGTATAATTTAAGGCTCTTATGGGGGGAATGCAGTGAAAAAAGCACGGATAATCGGAACCGGGTCGTATTTGCCGGAGAAAATTTTAACCAACTTCGATTTGGAGAAGATGGTTGATACGACGAACGAGTGGGTCACTGCCCGCACTGGTATCACAGAACGACGGATCGCTGCAGACGATGAAATGACATCTGATCTGGCTGTCAAGGCATCGGAACGCGCCATGGAGATGGCTGGTATCACCGCTGACGAGATCGACCTTATTGTTGTCGGTACGATAACAGGTGATTTTCCCTGGCCGGCAACGGCCTGTATTGTTCAGGATAAACTCGGTGCAAAAAAAGCGGCAGCTTGGGATGTGTCGGCAGCATGTAGCGGTTTTGTTTATGCACTGGCTTCTGCGACTCAATACCTTGAAACCGGTCGTGCTAAAAAAGCTCTCGTTATCGGTGCCGAAATACTCAGTCGCGTTATCGACTGGGAAGATCGTAATACCTGTATCCTGTTTGGTGATGGTGCCGGTGCGGTTGTGTTGGAAGCTCAAGACGGTGAAAATGGTGTCCTTTCTACCCATATTCATTCTGATGGCTCCCATTGGCAACTTCTCTATCAGCCAGGTTTTGGCTCACGTCACCCTGCCAGTGTTGCCGGTATTGAAGAGCGTCTTCCGTTTCTGCATATGGCTGGTAATGAAGTCTTTAAGGTCGCAGTACGTTCCCTCTACGATGTTGCTAATGAGGCTTTGAACGCCAACGATATGACGGTCGATGATCTACATCTGCTGTTTCCTCACCAAGCAAATCGTCGAATTCTCGATGCTGTTAACAAACGACTCGGTTTGCGTGATGGACAAATGTATGTAAATGTCGGTTTGTGCGGTAATACGTCGGGTGCATCAATTCCGCTTGCCCTGGATGAGGCCAACCGTAAAGGGTTGATCAGTGAGGGTGATGTCGTCATGCTTGATGCTTTTGGCGGTGGATTTACCTGGGGTTCGGTACTGTTGCGCTGGTAGGTAAGTGCTTCTTCGTAGCAAAGGGTCCTTTATGTTAGCATTTATATTTCCCGGTCAGGGTGCTCAGCGTGCCGGTATGGGGAAAGAACTAAGTGAGAATTTCGCTGTTGCGCGAGAAGTCTTTGAGGAAGCGAATGATGCCCTCGGCTTTGATGTTGCGAAAATGTGTTTTGAGGGTCCTGAAGAGGACTTGAAACTGACAGCGAACACCCAGCCGGCCATCTTGACCATGAGCATTGCCGCGTTACGGGTGTTGCAGCAGGAGACGGGTCTGGCCGCTGATTATGTCGCCGGACATTCTCTTGGTGAATATTCTGCGCTGGTCGCCTCTGGTGCGCTGGATTTTGCGGATGCGGTGCGTGTGGTTCGGCAGCGTGGTACCTTTATGCAGCAAGCTGTGCCCGTTGGTGAAGGAGCAATGGCTGCAGTGTTGGGTATCGAATCCGATAAGCTTGAAGCGATCTGTGTTGAGGCGGCTCAAGGTGAGGTTGTTTCAACGGCTAATTATAACAGCCCGGGACAGATCGTCATCGCTGGAAATACTGCTGCTGTTGAGCGTGCCATTGATTTGGCCAAGCAAAACGGGGCTAAAAAGGCGATGTCGCTGCCGGTAAGTGCGCCGTTCCATTGTGCTCTGATGCAACCCGCTGGTGAGCAGTTGAAGACTGTTCTTGATCTCGTCGACGTATCTGAGCTTGCCATTCCGGTGGTTACTAATGTTGAAGCCTCGGCTAATACCGACAGTGGTCGGGTCAAGGAACTTCTGGTAAGTCAGGTAAGTGCGCCGGTTTGTTGGGATAGCTCTGTTCGTTATATGATCGATCATGGCGTTGAACGTTTTATAGAGATCGGCCCAGGTAAGGTTCTCTGTGGCCTCAGTCGCCGTATTGAACGCCGTATGCCGGTTGCCAATATCGAAAACATCGCCTCATTGAAGGCACTTTAGACTAGGGCGTGGATTGATGCTCAAAGAGGAGACGATCAAATGGTTGAAAATAAAGTTGCATTAGTCACTGGCGCATCACGGGGAATCGGTCGCAGTATTTCATTGGCGTTGGCTGCCCATGGAGCGAAAATTGTCGCTGTCGATATTGATCTTGAGGCAACGAAAGCTTTTGTTGAAGAACTCAAGTCCGGCGGGACTGAAGCTGTAGCTGTTCAGGGCAATGTAACGGTGTCTGCGGATGTTGAAAAAATGTTCAAGGTGGCAAAAGAAACCTTTGATCGTATTGATATTCTGGTCAATAATGCCGGAATTACCCGTGATGCACTGCTGTTGCGGATGAAAGACGATGATTGGGATGCCGTCCTTGATGTCAACCTTAAGGGAGCTTTCCTGTGTACGCGCGCCGCAGCCAAATTGATGAGCAAACAGCGTTATGGTCGCATCATCAATATTGCCTCTATTGTTGGGCAGATGGGGAATCCCGGACAGGCAAATTACTGCGCCAGTAAGGGCGGTTTGATTGCAATGACAAAATCCAATGCCCGTGAATTGGCAAAGCGTAATGTGACGGTGAATGCAGTGGCCCCTGGATTTATTGCCACTGATATGACCGATGCGCTTTCGGATAAGGTTCGCGAGGAGCTGGCCGCGCAGATTCCGATGGGAACACTGGGGTCGGCGGATGATATCGCCAATTCGGTGCTTTTCCTGGCGTCTGATAACTCCGGTTATATTACCGGACAGGTGATCGGTGTTAATGGCGGGATGTATATGTAATTGGTTTTGGCTGGCTTATCCGTGGAGGATTGTGCCGGCATTGAACACATCAGCTTAGGCTGTTATCACAACATTATGGAGGTTTAGACATGGCTTCAACTGAAGAACGCGTAAAAAAAATTGTTGCTGAGCAACTGGGTGTAGAAGAAGAGCAAGTAACCCCTGAAGCGTCCTTTATGGATGATCTGGGCGCGGACTCTCTCGACACTGTTGAGTTGGTTATGGCTCTTGAAGAAGAGTTCGATATTGAGATCTCTGACGAAGATGCTGAAAAAATTCAAACTGTTAAGGATGCTACTTCCTACGTAAGCGGCAATGCTTAAACAGTGAATTTTTAGTAAGGGGAGGCTCAGCACAAGCTGGGCCTCCCCTTACTATCTTCGATCACTTTCAGTGATTTAAAAATGTGGATTTGATTTCGGTTGTCAGCCGATGGCTGCTTTCCGGAATCGTTCCGAGCCAATAGCTCGGAGCGGATTACCCACTTATTTACTATTTATACAAAAAAAGGAAGTCATCATGCGTAGAGTAGTCGTGACAGGTGTTGGTGCGATTTCTTCACTGGGAACAGGCGTTGAGAAAAACTGGTCAGCTCTCACAGAGGGACGATCAGGCATTGATTTAATCACGCGCTTTGATGCGTCGGGACTTCCTTCCCAGATTGCCGGTGAGGTTAAGGATTTTAATCCGACGGACTTTATTGAAAAGAAAGAGGTTAAAAAAATGGACCTCTTCATTCAATACTCCCTTGCCGCTGCCGATATGGCCATGAAAGATTCCGGGTTGGAAGTCACTGACGAAAATGCTGAACGTGTTGGTGTCCTGGTTGGTTCCGGCCTTGGTGGATTGCCGGCCATCGAGAAATATCACGATGTTCTGAATAAGAGTGGCTACAAGCGGGTTTCCCCTTTCTTTATTCCGATGCTGATTATCAATCTTGCACCCGGACATATTTCGATCCGTTTTGGTGCTAAAGGTCCGAATGTATCGTCGGTTTCCGCCTGTGCAACAGGGACCCATTGTATCGGTGATGCCTACCATGTTATCAAGCGTGGCGATGCCGATGCCATGATCGCCGGCGGCACGGAGTCGACAATTACCCCGTTGGCTATTTCCGGCTTCTGCGTGATGAAGGCGCTGTCAACGCGCAATGATGATCCCACTGCGGCCAGTCGTCCCTTTGATAAGGATCGTGATGGTTTCATCATGGCCGAAGGTGCTGGTATTGTTGTTCTCGAAGAGTATGAGTCCGCTGTAAAGCGTGGCGCCAAGATCTATGGCGAAGTCTGTGGCTATGGTCTCACCTCAGATGCTTATCATCTTACCTCCCCGGCGCCCGAAGGCGAAGGTGCCGCACGCTGCATGAAAATGGCACTGAATGGTTCAGGTATTAATGCGGATGAGATTGATTACATCAATGCTCATGGCACCTCGACACCGTATAACGATATGTTTGAAACCATGGCGATCAAAACGGCTTTGGGCGATCATGCTAAGAAGGTAATGATCAGTTCGACAAAAAGTATGACCGGTCATGGCCTTGGTGCTGCCGGTGGACTTGAGGCGGTGTATTGCATGAAGGCGATGGAAACCGGTATTGTGCCGCCGACCATCAACTTCAATGAAGGGTCTCCTGAATGTGATCTTGATTATGTGCCTAACACGGCTCGTCAGGCCGATGTTAAAGTGACCATGTCCAATTCTCTCGGGTTTGGTGGAACCAACGCCACGCTGATTTTCAAAAAACTGTAGGGAGCACAGATGTTACTGATTGCCAGTGACCACGGAGGACTGGAGCTTAAGCAGATTCTGGTCGACTTTTTGCGAAAGCGCGGCATTGAAGTGAAGGATTTGGGTGTTAGCGCTGATGATTCTGTTGACTATCCGGATTATGCCGCGTTGGTCGCCGAACCCATATCGAATAAGACTGCCGAACAGGGTATTCTGGTCTGTGGTACCGGCATCGGTATGTCGATTGCGGCAAACAAGTTTCCTGGAGTGCGTGCGGCGTTGGTTCATGATGAGTTTACCGCGCAGATGGCGCGCGAACATAACAATGCCAATGTCCTGGTGTTGGGAGGGCGTGTGCTCGATCCAGATCTTGCCTGTCGAATGGTGGCCCTGTGGTATGATGGCGATTACGAAGGTGGACGTCACCAGAATCGCCTCAATAAAATCATCCAACTGGAAGAGAACAACTGCGTATCAAAAGCCTGAACATAATGATTCGAGTGATGGGCGGGCTTTGGCCCGCCCATCACTTTTTCTTTAAGAAACAATGGAGGTGCATATGAAAACTCTGTCTCAATTTGATCCCGAAATCGCTCAGACTATTGTCAAGGAAACCGAGCGTCAGGAATATAATCTCGAATTTATTGCCTCTGAAAACTTCGTCAGCGAGCCTGTTCTTGAAGCACAGGGTTCTGTTCTGACCAATAAATATGCCGAAGGATATCCCGGTAAGCGTTACTATGGCGGCTGTGAAGTGGTCGATATTGCAGAACAACTGGCCATTGATCGTGCCAAACAACTATTTGGTGCCGATCATGTCAATGTTCAACCTCATTCCGGTTCACAAGCCAATATGGGGGTGTACTTCTCTGCCTGTCAGCCTGGCGATACTGTTCTTGGTATGAATCTGGCGCACGGTGGTCACTTGACTCACGGTTCTCCGGTCAATTTTTCCGGTAAATTGTACAATATTGTCCCTTATGGGGTGAAAAAAGAAACCGGAACCATCGACTACAACGAAGTCGAATCTCTGGCGGTCAAACATAAACCGAAGCTGATTGTTGTTGGTGCCAGTGCCTATCCGCGTACCATCGATTTTGAGGCGTTCCGTCAGATTGCCGACAAGGTTGGCGCTCCGGTGATGGTGGATATGGCTCACATTGCCGGTCTGGTCGCTGCGGGTGAGCATCCAAACCCGGTACCACACGCTGAATATGTGACGACCACGACTCACAAGACGTTGCGTGGCCCACGTGGCGGCATGATTTTGTGCCGTGAAGAATTTGCAAAAAAGGTCAACAGCAGCATCTTCCCCGGTAGTCAGGGTGGCCCGCTGATGCATGTCATTGCTGCAAAAGCAGTGGCCTTTAAAGAAGCTCTCGACGATGACTTTAAAGTCTATGCCCAGCAGGTTGTTCGCAATGCAAAGGCCCTGGCTGAAGGTTTGCTGGCTCGTGGCTATAATCTGGTTTCCGGTGGTACGGATAATCATCTGATTCTGGTTAACCTCAGTGGTACTGAGATCACCGGTAAGGTGGCTGAAGCCGCGCTGGAAAAAGCAGGCATCACCGTTAACAAGAACGCGGTACCGTTTGATACCCGTTCACCGTTTGTCACCAGTGGCTTCCGTATCGGTACTCCGGCGACCACCACCCGTGGCCTTAAAGAACCTGAAATGGCCAAGGTTGCCGAGTGGATTGACCGCGCGTTGAACAACTTGGAAGATGAACAAGCTTTGGCGAAAATCAGTGGTGAAGTGAAGGAATTGTGTCTACAGTTTCCTCTCTATGCCCACCGCTTGAAATAAGACAGACACCATGAATCGACCGTCGTGGGAAGAATATTTTATGGATATCGCTCGTCTGGTGGCCAGTCGCTCTACGTGTCTGCGTCGCCAGGTTGGTGCGGTTATTGTCAAGGACAAGAATGTTCTGACCACGGGATATAATGGTACGCCATCGGGTATAAGTCACTGCGATGAGGGTGGTTGCCTGCGCGATCAACTCAAGGTTCCTTCCGGGGAGCGGCATGAATTGTGTCGGGGTCTGCATGCCGAACAGAATGCTATCATCCAGGCAGCAAAGCATGGCGTGAATATCAGCGGTGGTACGTTGTATTGTACCAATGCACCCTGTGTGATCTGTGCGAAAATGCTGATCAACGCCGGTCTTAAAACCATTGTCTATCTGGAGGGGTATCCTGATGATCTTGCGATGGAACTTCTTGCTGAATCCGGGATTGAAGTCACTGCTTATAATCCATCGGTTTCAGAACAATCTGCGGAGGTGGTTTAGGTGAAGTGTCCATTCTGTACCTGTATTGATACGCGTGTTGTGGATTCCCGACTCGGTAAAGAGGGTAACAGTATCCGGCGGCGGCGCGAGTGTTCCGAGTGTCATCGTCGTTTTACCACCTACGAACGCGTTGATGATATCCTGCCGTTGGTGATTAAAAAAGATGGGCGACGTGAACCCTTTGATCGCCATAAAATTATCTCAGGTATGCAGCGTGCGTGTGAAAAGCGACCAGTCTCCATTGCGACCATTGAGAAGATTGTCGATCAGATGGAGATGATGTTTCAGGAAAGTCCTGAACGGGAGATCCCGGCCAGTCGTGTCGGTGAAGCGGTTATGCATGCGCTGCACGATCTGGACGAAGTCGCTTACGTTCGCTTTGCATCCGTCTATCGCCAGTTTAAAGATATTAACGAATTTATGGCTGAACTCAAGGATATTCTCGGTAATCAGTCTACAGATACAGGTACGACGACAAAGGATTAATCTGCTGGTGCAATGTTCTGAAGTCAGCAATCGCCATGAATATTATATGGCTCAGGCGTTACGTTTGGCTGAAACCGCTGTTGGCCGTACTGCGCCGAACCCGTCCGTTGGGGCGGTGATCGTCCGTGATGACAAGGTTGTCGGTGAGGGTTTTCATCCTAAAGCCGGTGAGCCGCATGCCGAGATTTTTGCTTTACGTGCTGCGGGTGAAAAAGCGCGCGGAGCAGAGATCTATGTTACTCTCGAACCCTGTTCTCATCACGGTCGAACCGGTCCCTGTTGCGATGCCTTGATTGCCGCCGGTGTGGCGAAGGTTGTCGTCGGCACGATTGACCCTAATCCACAGGTCAGCGGGCGTGGTGTCGTGCGGTTGCGGGCTGCGGGCATTGATGTGACGGTTGGCGTTCTTGAACCGCTGTGTCGACGATTAATTGCGCCCTTTGTTAAACATATCCAGACCGGCATGCCGTTGTTTATCCTCAAATCGGCGACGACCCTCGATGGCAAGACAGCGACATCCAGTGGTCAATCCCAGTGGATCACCAATGAACAAAGTCGTGCCCATGTTCATCAATTGCGTAATCATGTTGATGCCATTATGGTTGGCAGTGGCACGGCGTTGCGCGATAATCCACAGTTGACGACACGTTTGCCGGAGTCAGGATGTGTGGCGAAGCGTGATCCGTTGCGGGTGGTTGTTGATTCTCGACTGCGTATTTCTCTCGATTCGAAGTTGGTTCGACACCATTCTGAGGCACCGACCTTGATCGCGACCCTTGAGGCTGCCAATGATGCCGATGGCACCAATGCTGAGAAACTGACACAGCTGCAAGGTTGTGACGGTGTTGAGGTGGTGACGTTGCCCGCCAATGCTGAGGGTAGGGTCGACCTGAACGCTCTTGCCGAGTGTCTTGGCGCGCGTAATATCCAAAGTGTGCTGGTTGAGGGTGGGGCGGAATTGAATAGTTCCATGTTGTCGTCCGGGCTGATCGACCGCGTCATGCTTTATCTGGCACCAAAAATCATTGGTGGCGCGGACGGCAAGGGAATCTTTGCCGGGCATGGTTTCGCAGAACTCAGTCAGGCTTTACAGCTGTGCGACGTTCGTGTGCAACGTTTTGGTGATGATCTATTGGTTGAAGGAGAGGTTGAGCAATGTTTACCGGCCTGATCGAGGATCTTGGTACTGTTCGAGAGCTACGTCATGGTGGCAGCAAAGTACAGTTAAGTGTGACAACTGCACTGCCGATGGATGAGTTCAGCCTGGGTGACAGTATCGCTGTTAACGGGATCTGTCTGACGGTGGTGGAATTCGGTGGTGGGATTTTTGTCGCTGATGTTTCCCCTGAAACCCTGCATAGTTCCAATCTCGGCGCACTTGCCCCCGGTTCCGAGGTAAATCTGGAGCGGGCATTGCAGCTGTCTGATCGTCTGGGTGGTCATATGGTCAGTGGCCACATCGATGCAACAGCGACCGTTGTCGATAAGGTGACGGATGGGAATGCCGTCCGTTTCACCTTCAGTCTGGCGGCGGAAATATTGCGCTATGTAGTTGAAAAAGGATCAATTACCATTGATGGCATCAGCTTGACGGTTAATGAAGTAACGGAATCGACGCTTTCAGTCGCGATTATTCCCCATAGTCTGGCTCATACGACACTGAAAAATATACAAGTTGGTGGACGGGTTAATATTGAAACAGATATTATCGCCCGGTATGTAGAGAAACTATTGACTGGGCAACCGGCCAAAGCTACGAGTTCGCTGACGATGGAGCATCTGGCGCAACATGGTTTTGTTTAAAATTTAAAACCTATCTCGCGCAAAGAGCGCGGGGGAGGTCCAAGGCAAAATCATTGTTTTCGGTTTAGATCTTACCCTCGAATTTTTGGTTTAGATTTTGCTTTTCTCTGCGACCTCTGCGTCTTGAGTGAACGAAGTGAACGGGCGCGAAACAGGTTTTGACGTTGCCTGAACGTAAATGAATTTAGCTTTTTGCAATAACGTTTTTTTGCTGATAGTTACAAAATTTATTGTACGTAATCTGTACGGGATTTGTTCATACGAAAGGAGCACATTGTGCCAATCGATAAAATAGAAGCCGCTCTGGAAGATATTCGCCAGGGCAAGATGGTTATTCTTGTAGATGATGAGGATCGTGAAAACGAAGGCGATCTGACCATGGCCGCTGAGATGGTGACCGATGAGGCGATCAATTTCATGGCCAAAGAGGGGCGGGGCCTGATCTGCCTGTCAATGACCGAAGATCGTGCCGATCACCTTGATCTGCCGCTGATGGTGAGTGATAATAGCTCATCCTTTGGTACCGCCTTTACCGTATCCATTGAGGCACGCAAAGGTGTTTCGACCGGTATCTCGGCGGCTGACCGTGCCCAGACCATCAAGGTGGCCCTAGATGATGAATCAACGGCGTACGATCTGGCCAGACCGGGTCACGTCTTTCCATTGCGTGCTCGTAAAGGTGGTGTGCTGGTTCGTACCGGCCAGACGGAAGGTTCTGTTGATCTCGCCCGCCTGGCAGGCTTGAAGCCCGCTGGTGTGATTTGCGAGATCATGAACGATGACGGCACCATGGCTCGGATGCCGGAATTGCGGGAGTTTGCCCAAAAGTTTGATCTTAAGATTATCGCTGTTGCCGACTTGGTTGAGTACCGGATGCGTAAGGAACTGCTGGTTCACCGCGCAGCGGAAACCACGCTGCCGAGCTGTTTCGGTGGTGAGTTCAAGGTGATTGTTTATGAAAATGATGTTGATAATGCCCATCATATTGCTCTCATCAAAGGGGAGATCAAGGCTGATACCCCGGTGCTGGTTCGTGTTCACTCCGAGTGTTTGACCGGTGATGTGTTCGGATCCATGCGCTGTGATTGTGGACAGCAGCTTCAAGCCGCCATGGCTCAGATCGGTGAAGCGGGCAGTGGTGTGGTTGTCTATATGCGTCAAGAGGGTCGTGGCATCGGCCTGGTTAATAAGCTCAAGGCTTATGCGCTTCAGGATTGTGGACATGATACCGTCGAAGCGAATGAAGCCCTCGGGTTTAAAGCCGACCTGCGCGATTATGGGATTGGTGCTCAGATTCTTGCCGATCTCGGGGTGCGAAAAATTTCTTTAATGACCAATAATCCGAAGAAAATTGTTGGTTTGCAAGGGTATGGACTGCAGGTTGTTGAGCGCGTCGCTATCGAGATGCCGGCAAGCCTGGAAAATCAACGTTATTTACAGACCAAAAAAGAGAAGATGGGGCATTTGCTCGAAAATCTTTAGATGTAAATTAAGATCAAAGATGATGGCTAAAACTGTTACCGTCTCTGATTATAAAGGAGTTGAATCATGGCGAATAATTTTGCGGGGCAACTGGATGCTTCAGGGCAGAAGGTCGGAATTGTAGTTGGTCGCTTTAACAGCTTTATCGGTGAGCGTCTCGTTGAAGGGGCCATTGATGCCCTGGTACGGCATGGTGCCAGCGAAGATCAGATCGATATTGCCCGCGTACCGGGAGCGTTTGAAATTCCCCTGACGGCGCAAAAGATGGCGGACACAGGGAGCTATGATGCCATTGTTTGTCTCGGGGCTGTGATTCGTGGTGCGACGCCGCATTTCGATTACGTGAGCAACGAGGTGACCAAAGGGGTTGCTTCGGTAAGTCTGGCGACCGGCGTGCCTATTGCTTTTGGCGTGTTGACTACCGATACCATTGAGCAAGCAGTCGAACGTGCCGGTACCAAGGCGGGCAATAAGGGTTTCGAAGCCGCTGTTACAGCCATTGAGATGGTCAACCTTTTCAAAAGCATTAAATAATGGGACTCGGGACACGACGCAACGGGCGCGAATATGCCCTGAAGATATTGTATAGTTTGTATGATCAGGAGGCTCCTCTTGATCAGGTTCTCGGCGATTTCTGGAATAATTTCCGTTTTAACAGTGATGTCCTGGGTGAGCCGGAAGATCCGAGCAGCTCTTTGCCTCAGGATGTTGCAGACTTTGCTGAAGAGTTGGTGCGTGGGGTCTATGAGCACCTTGAAGAGATTGATGCTGTGCTGCTGGAACTGTCCAAGAACTGGGCGCTGGACCGCATGCCCCGTCTCGACCTGTCGTTGATGCGGATGGCTTCTTTTGAGTTGATGTATATGAAAAAGACACCGGCAGGCGTCGTCATTAACGAAGCGATCGAGATTGCCAAGCGCTACGGCACCAAGGATACCCCGGCTTTTCTCAATGGTGTTCTCGACCGCGTAGCAAAACGAAATGCGTAAAATCGGATTGATTTTCAGGAATAAATAACCGATCTGAATTTGAGTAGACAAAGGACTCATATGAAAGAGATAAAAGTTGGCTTACTCGGTTTCGGTACTATCGGAACCGGTGTCGTAAGGATGTTTCAACAAAATGCTGAAGTGATCTCCCAGCGCTTGGGAGCTAAGTTGGTTCTGGCTGCGGTTGCTGATCTCGATGTTACTAGTGAGCGCGGTGTCACCCTTGAGCAGGGTGTGCTGATTGATGATGCCGATGCCGTTTTGAGTAATCCCGACATTGATATTGTCATTGAACTGATCGGTGGTTATGAGCCTGCACGCACGTTTGTGCTTAAAGCCCTTGAAAATGGCAAGCATGTCGTAACGGCTAATAAGGCGCTGATGGCTCTTTACGGTAAGGAGTTGCTCGAAACAGCTGAAAAGAACGGTGTCAGCATCCTTCTCGAAGCAGCTGTCGGCGGCGGTATTCCGGTGTTGTCGTCCATTCGCGAGAATCTGTGCGCCAATACCTTCAGTGATGTGTTCGGCATTCTCAATGGCACCTGTAATTACATTTTGACGCGGATGACGGAAAATGGTGAGGACTTTAGCGACGTGCTGTCCGATGCACAAGAGCTGGGCTATGCTGAGGCTGATCCGACCTTTGATGTTGAAGGGATCGACACCGCCCATAAACTGTCTATTCTGATCACCATGTGCTTCGGCACCTGGGTTGATTTTGAGTCGATCTATACTGAAGGGATCACCCGCATCACCTCCCTTGATATCCAGTTTGCTTGTCAGTTCGGATATCAGATCAAACTGCTGGCGATTGGTAAAAAGGTTGATGGTGCCATCGAAGCACGTGTTCATCCAACCATGATTCCAAATACTTATCCATTGTCGGGCGTTCGTGGTGTGTTGAATGCGGTTCGTTTGATGGGTGACTTTGTTGGTCCGGTAATGCTCGACGGCAGTGGGGCCGGTATGGATGCCACCGCCAGTGCGGTCATGGGCGATGTGATGAGTCTGTCTCGCCAGATCATCAGTGAAAGCAAGCAGATGACGCCGCCACTGAATTATCAGACCGAGAATATTACCACTTTGCCGGTACGGGCGATGGAGGATGTGTGCAGCCAGTACTATATCCGCTTTATGGTTGAAGATCGCCCCGGAGTCCTGGCACAGATTTCAACAATTCTGGGTGGGCAGGATATCAGTATCAGTTCCATGATTCAGCCTGAGCGCCAGTTGGGTGGTTGTGTACCGATTGTACTGATGACCCATGACGCCAAAGAAAACAATGTGCGTACGGCTCTCGAAACGATTGATGCGCTTGAAACCAGCAAAGAGCCCAGTCTGTTTATTCGTATCGAAAACGAATTAGCATAAGCAGAATTGTCTATTTTAGAAGGCGCCGATTAGGCGCCTTTTTTAGTGCCTGATTCCGTGAGTAAACGGTGGATGGAGAGTATAAGTGCTTGAATTATGAAAAAAATAGCCCTTATTTCAGATACCCATTTTCAATCCATGGCTGATGCCGTGCCGTTGGTTGAGCGTTTGCGACGGAGTTGTTTTCGTGATGTTGATGCCGTGATTCATGCCGGTGATATGGTGCATCCAGATGTCAGCCTGCTCTTTGCCGATTTGCCATTTTATGCGGTACAGGGGAATATGGATAACGTGGTGCCCGCAGTACCACTACAGCGAATTATTGAAATTGACGGCTGGCGCATTGGTGTGATGCATGGTTGGGGGGCTCGGCACGATCTTGAACCACGTCTGCTGGCGCAATTTGCCGGGGAAAAGATTGATTGTCTGGTCTATGGACACAGTCATCAGCCGGTGTGTCATCGAGTGGGGGAGATGCTTGTTATTAATCCCGGCAGCGCTACAGACCGTCGTCAGGCACCCTGGCACTCTGTTGGCCTGTTACATCTGAATAAAACTATACATGGTGAGATTATCAATATTGACGACATAGATTAAATCGTCTAACGTCAATGCAGTGTTTTTAACAATGATCACTTTTATTGCAATAGAAACTGTTTGAGGGAGAAAACATGAAATTAGTAAAAATACTTTTAGCTCTTGTTGGACTCGTTCTTGTTTTTATTTTTTGTTCTGGAAACGATACCAAGGTTGTCCTGAACTTTCTTGACTACTCTTCACCCGAGATTTATCTGTTTTTACTTCTGCTGACGACATTTGTTCTCGGTATGATTACGGCTTCTTTTGCCACGACGATCAAGATGATGCAGCTTAAACGCCAGATCCGACAGTTGCAACCTGATACGGCTGAAGACGTTACGCCTGAAAATAAAAAAGATAAAAAGAAAAAGAAGAAAAAAAAGGGTGATGAAAAGGTTGAGCCTGCTCCTGCCAA
This sequence comes from Desulfuromonas sp., assembly GCA_021162745.1. Lineage (GTDB taxonomy): Bacteria > Desulfobacterota > Desulfuromonadia > Desulfuromonadales > Desulfuromonadaceae > Desulfuromonas. Next base: position 18,753 of record JAGGYC010000091.1, read on the forward strand.
AGCCCAAAGCGTAACTGAAACGGTTACAGAACAGCCGCAACAACGCGTTGTTGAACCTGCTACGGAGTCACCAGCTGATCCTTCACCTCAAACGTCGGAAGAGGTGACTGAAGCGATCTTTGAAGAACCTGAAGAAGAGCCTGCTGCTGAACTGGAAACTCCAGAGGTGATAGAATTGCCTGCATCTCAACCGGAACAACCATCGACCACAGACGACGATTCACAAAATAAACAGGCTTAATCCTGGATCAGGTTGATCCATTCTCTCTGCAATAGGTAAGACGACGATGCTGGAAATATTTTATAAGGGTGGCCCCCTGATGTATCCCATTCTGTTCTGCTCTGTGTTGGCGTTAGCCATTTTCCTTGAGCGGGTATGGATATTCTGGGGCATCCAGCGGCAGGCACGACGGCTGCACGACGAAGTTGAGCTTCTGGTGCGCAATCAGCATCTTGCCGATGCCGCTGCACTGTGTCGTGAACGAAAAACGATGTTGGCCAGCATCTTCCTTGTCGCTCTCAATGCCGCGGGGCGATCACGCGACCAGATTAAGACTCTGGTTGAAGAGGTCGGGTCACGTCATAGCGCAACGCTGGATCGTTATCTTGGTTTGCTCGGAACGATCGCTACGATTGCGCCATTGCTCGGTTTGCTGGGTACCGTTCTCGGGATGATTCGCGCCTTTACGCAATTGTCAGTACAGGGTGTTGGTACGCCGGCGACACTTGGTGGCGGTATATCAGAAGCGTTGATTACCACCGCGACCGGCTTGGCTGTCGCTATCCCCACAATCCTGCTGCATAAATATCTGACCAGTCGGGCGGATACTGTTTCGTATCAACTCGAAATTCATGCCATGCACATGGTTGACCTGCTGGCCGCTGATCCGTCAACGACAGAGATGTGATCTGTCAGGTGATTGTTTTTTCTTGAGAAGGTGATCCCATGGCATTTCAACGAAAAAAGCGGGAAGATATCCGGGTCGAACTGACACCGATGATCGATGTGGTATTCTTATTGCTGATCTTCTTTATGATCTCGACCACGTTTGTTGAATCGTCAGGCATTGATATCAATCTGCCGACAGCCACCAATCAGAAAATTGATAAACAGCCGCACGAGGTGAAGGTCTACCTTGAGAAGTCTGGTCTGATTCACCTTAACGATCGCTTGGTCTCTCTGGATGATTTACAGACTCACTTGGCGAGTTATGGGCGCCGGGCATCTTCAACAACCTTTGTGTTGCTGGCCGATGAACAGGCGAAACATGGCCGGGTTGTCAACCTGATGGATATTGCTCAGCGAGCTGGATTTGCGAAGCTGGCGATTGCGACGGAACCAAAACCGCTTACAAATTGATAAACAGGGCCTTAGCAGGCTGTCTGGCTTGGCGAATCGTAGCGAGAAATTAGCTGGTCGAGAACAGATTTTCGGACGTTTGAGAGCGAATAGCTGGACTATTTGTCGAAAATGTCTGGGAATATGGGCCGATCTGATGATTTCGCAGTAGATTCATGCAAAGCCTGATAGACTGCTCTGTCCCTTTTTTGTTGGAGAAGGCTATGAAAACAGTTGCGATTCTTACCGGTGGCGGAGACTGCCCAGGGCTGAATGCTGTGATCCGTGGTGTGGTGCGTAGCGCCGTTGGGCAGCATAAATGGCGGGTGGTCGGTATTGAAGATGGTTTTGATGGCCTGTTACATGGGCTGTGCTACCGTGAGCTGGATTTGAAATCAGTTCGCGGCATATTACAGTTAGGCGGAACCCTGCTGGGAACCAGTAATCATGGTAATCCTCTTCATTATCCGGTGATCGAAAATGGCGAAACCCATTGGCTGGATGTTTCCGATCAGGTGGTGGAAAATTTTAATCGCCTCGGTGCTGATGCGCTAATTGCCGTTGGCGGTGATGGAACATTGAAAATTGCCCAACACTTATATGAACTGGGTATGAATGTCGTTGGTATCCCCAAGACGATTGATAATGATCTAAAAGCGACAGATGTGACCTTTGGTTATAACACCGCCGTAGGGGTTGTTACTGAGGCACTTGACCGTCTTCATACCACGGCAGAAAGCCATCATCGCGTGATGGTGGTCGAGGTGATGGGGCGCGATGCCGGTTGGATCGCCCTGGAGTCAGGCATTGCCGGTGGCGCTGATGTGATTTTGTTACCGGAAATTCCCTACAATATAGAGCGGATTTGCCAGGCCATCCAAAAGCGTCGTGAAAGCGGTAGTCGTTTCTCGATCATTGTTGCTGCTGAAGGTGCCCGCTCTCGTCATGGTCAACAGGTTGTACAGACCATGGCAGGGGATAGCCGCAGTGGTGTTGAGAGACTCGGTGGTGTCGCGCAACAGGTTGCTGACGAGATTCGTCAATGTCAGGATATTCAGGACATGGAGGTGAGAACCGTTGTCTTGGGTCATTTGCAACGAGGAGGATCGCCTTCCCCTTTTGATCGCATCCTCGGTTCGCGCTTTGGTGTTAAGGCCGTTGATCTGATTGCCGCAGGAGACTATGGCAAAATGGTTTCACTGCGTGGCCGCAATGTCGGTTCAACAACGCTGGCCGAAGCTGTTGATTCGTTGAATTTGGTTGATCCCTGTGGCGAATTGGTCAATGCGGCAGAAAAATTAGGAATTATGCTGGGGCGTTAGGAGACTGTCGGACTTGGCGAATCGTAGCGAGAAATTAGCTGCTTGAGAACAGATTTTCGGACATTTGAGAGCGAATAGCTGGCCAATTTGTCGAAAATGTCCGGGGATATGGGCCGATCAGATGATTTCGCAGTAGATTCTTGCTGAGTCCGACAGTCTCCTAGGTCTTGTTGGGGGAGGTGCAGTCGTCGTGATTGCGACACTCGGCACAGCTGGTCGGCTCAAGGTGGATGGTAATATCCGCATTGCGGATCAATCCCATAATCTCTTTTTCAATTTCATCTGCAATATCGTGAGTTTCTTGAATCGTTTTAAAGCGACAGAAACTCAGGTGAAAATCGATCATCCTGACGGTGCCACTGCGTCGGGTTCTCAGGTTGTGGTAGCCGGTAATGGCCTGTTGATGCTTCTCAATGCACTGGCGGATCAATGCCAATTGTTCGGCAGGCAGCCCGGCATCAAGAAATTGATCCATGCTGTTTTTTAGCAGCCCATAGGCTGCTTTGAGAATGTAAATCCCCACCCCGAGAGACAGCAGTGGGTCCAGCCAACTCCAGCCTAACAGTTTAACGGCCAGCAAACCGATCACTAAAACCAGATTGCTATAGACATCCGTTGCATAATGGAGGGCATCGGCCTGTAGAGCGGATGATTCCGTTGCGACACCGACCCTTTTCAGGTGCCGGCTCAAAAACCATGAGGCAATAACGCTGATTGTCAGCACGGCAATGCCGAGATTCAGGCGATTAAGTTCGCTGCCCAGGCGTAATCGTTGCACCGATTCAAACAGGATGTAAACACCGGAACAGGCAATCAAAAGGCTCTGGAGCAGGGTGGCTGCCGTTTCAAATTTACCGTGACCGTATGGATGGTCCGCATCAGCTGGTTTTTGAGCATGGCGCAAGGCAACAAAGTTGCCGCATGACATGAGAATGTCCAGCAATGAATCGACCGCTGAGGCAAACAGCGCCATCGATCCTGTAAACAGGCCGGTTATCAGCTTGAGCACCGCCAGCAGGCTGGCAGTAATGATGGCCATGCGTGCGGCCTTGAGTCGGCGTTGTCCTTGCTCACTGTTCATCGTGATGTTACATCTCTTCAGTTATTATCAGTCACGTTCAGGCATTGTCCGGTAATGGGCAGGCTTCACACCAGTGACGGTAGCCGTCATCACTGATTTCCCAAAACGCGTTGATCCGTTGTTGATACTCATCCAGTGTTGTGGCATTTTTCTGAATCTGTTGTTGGCACTGTTCGTCAATCCAGCCCTGATCAAACAGGTAGCTATAGAATACCGCAACGCCTTGAAGAATGTCTGCCAATTCTTTGATATTCGGTTCAAGGGTTTTTATGATATACCAGTGCCCGGCGAATTGTCGTACCCGTTCAGGGTCAATGGTAAGCAGGTTTTCCCGACAGTCACCGATGATGAATTCGCGCAGAAAATAATCGGCGCCGAGGGCCAGTTGGCCAGCGTCAAGGGCCGGAATGTCGTCCTGCAGCAGTTGTTGATGAAATTGTTTAAGCAGGGCTGAGCAACGATGATCAACCTCAATTTCGCTGTCCAGTCCGGTGATGGTGAAATTGTTTTTGTTCATGTGGATGGCTCCTAAAAAAATTTGGCGGATTGTAACATGAACTGTGCCCTGATAGAATGTAAAATTCTGGCAACTAGTCAACCTGCAAAAGCATAAAAGCAATCTCGCGCAGAGTACGCAAAGAGCGCAGAGAAGATCAAAGGCAAAAGATCGTGTTTTTGTTTTAGATCTTAACCCTGAATTTTTGGTTTTGCCTTTCTCCGCGATCTCTGCGTCTTGAGAGAACGAAGTGAACGGGCGCGAGAATAGATTTAGACGTGGCCCGAACTTAAATAAATTGGCTTCTTGTTGTAGGCCTTTTGCTGAATAGTTACAAATACCATAGAGGAAGGAACTATCATTGCAAGTAAATTGCCCCACCTGTAAAAAACAGAGTCGCTGGCAGGACAATCGTTGGCGGCCCTTTTGTTCTGAGCGCTGTAAGATGATCGATCTCGGCTGTTGGGCCGATGAAGATTATCGTATTGTCGGAGCACAGGTGTTTATTGAAGAAGAGACTGAAGAGACGTTTTAAAGAGTCGTTATTTTAATAGGATAGATGGAGTACGCTTATGTATCGCCTTAAGATTTACACCCATTTTGCTGCCGCTCACAACTTGATCCATTACGATGGTGATTGTGAAAATCTCCATGGTCATAACTGGAAAGTAGAAGTCACCGTCTGTGCTAAGGAGCTGGATAAGTCCGGACTGGGGATCGATTTCAAAATCCTCAAGGGCCGGACCAAGGAATTGCTTGGTACCTTGGATCATAAATACCTTAACGAGCTGGAGCCGTTTATCACTGCCAGTCCGTCATCGGAAAATATTGCCCGTTATTTGTACTATGAATTGGAGAAGCTCCTGAATTCGGACAATGTCTCTGTCGAAAGTGTCAATGTCTGGGAATCGGAGAACGCCTGTGCCAGCTACTCCCGAGATTGATTCGCTCATGAACAAGTTGCCGCTGATTGAACTGTTTTCCTCGATTCAAGGGGAAGGCCCCTTGGTCGGGCAACGGCAGATTTTCATCCGCCTGGCCGGCTGTAATCTGGATTGCGCCTATTGCGATACCCCGTTTCAGCCGACTGCGCAATGTCAGATCGAAAGTGAAGCCGGTTCGGAGCAGTTTGAATCTTGGAATAATCCCGTCTCTCTTGAACGGGTGCTGCATCACGTTCAGCCTTGGCTGGAGCAGTCGCCTGCTCTACACCATTCGTTTTCTTTGACGGGAGGTGAACCGCTGTTGCATGTAGATGTTTTGACCCATTGGCTGCCGCAGCTGACGAAATTGATGCCGGTGCAGCTGGAAACCAATGGCACATTACCGCAGGCACTTGAACGGGTGGTTGACTGGTTGGAGTGGGTGGTGATGGATATCAAGCTGGAATCGCAGACCGGTCAGCCGACAGATTGGAACGCCCATGGACAATTCCTGTCGATTGCGGCGCAGACCCGTTGTTGCGTCAAATTGGTGGTGGGGACACAAACCCCTGATGATGAACTAAAGCAGGCGGCGCAGCTGATTGCTGACCGGGCTCCCCAGGCTGAGGTGATTTTACAACCAAAGACCATCGCCGGGCAGTGTTCCGTTGCCGGTCGGCAATTGCTGATGTGGCAGGCTCACCTAGCGGGATATGGCCTCAATGTGCGGGTGATTCCGCAAACCCATTGCTTTCTGGCAGTACTATGATCAGGGTGAAAGCCGAATAGGTTTGGTTAGAGCCGTTATCTGCGACTATGCCTTTGAAAATTTCTCCCGCAACATGGCCAACACATTTGCAGGCACAAACTCTGTAATCGGACCGTTGAGCGCCGCCATCTCCTTGACGATGGAGGAACTCAGGTAGCCATAGCGAACCGAGGTCATCATGAACAGGGTCTCGACACTTTTTTCAACCGTATGGTTAACCTGGGCCAGTTGGAACTCGTATTCAAAGTCAGAAACCGCCCGCAACCCGCGCAAAATAATGCGTGACTTCTTGCCGACCACATAGTCAATAAGTAGCCCGTCAATCACATCAACGATAATGCGGGGATTGTCGCCGACGGCTTCTCGAATCATCGCTACGCGCTCTTCAACACTGAACAGAGTGCTTTTCGACGAGTTCCTGGCGACACCGACAATGACCGTATCGAAAGCGTGCAGGCCCCGTTCAATAATGTCCAGATGGCCGTTGGTGATGGGATCAAAGGAGCCGGGATAGACGGCGGTACGATTCATGGTTTAATCCTCCGATGGACGACAATGGGTAAACAAGTGAATTGTGGTTGAGCCGTAGTTGCGCTGATCGATCTGTTCAAACCGGCCAATGTGCGTTGCAACCGGGTGAGACTTATCCTCTTCGGCGCAGATGATCCCCCCCGGTTTGAGCAGGTTGAAGTCAGAGATCATGTGCAGCACTTCGTCGACCAGCCCCTGACGGTAGGGGGGGTCGAGGAAAATTACGTCGAAGGGCTGTGTTAAGCGCGGTAGAGCTTTCTGGACGGGGGATGCGATCCGTCGACTGACAGCATCAACGCCACAGTTTTGGCAGTTCTTTTCCAGCAGGCTGTGTGATTGGCGTCCTGAATCGACAAACACCGCCTGCTGTGCGCCCCGGCTGAGTGCTTCAAGTCCCATGGCACCGGTGCCGGCAAACAGATCGAGAACCCGCAGCCCATTGAAGCCGCCGAGACGGCTAGTCAGAATGCTGAAAATGGAGCCACGCACCCGATCACTGGTGGGGCGGATCTCCTTGCCCTCGAAGATGGCCAGTTGTTTACCGCGTGCTTTTCCACTGATAATACGCACCGCCGAACCTCTCTAGGCTTTCGGTAATGAGATCAGTTTTTTTTCTGAGGAGCGAAACAGCAGGATGGTGCGGCCTAGAACTTGAGCGACGGCTGAATCTGTGCGTACGGCAAGGGTTTCAGCCACTTCACGACGATCAACCATGCAGCCATCCAGTAACTTGATTTTAATCAATTCATGTTGTTCCAACGCTTCTTCAACGGAATTGATAAGACCTTCGCTGACGGCATCCTTGCCAACCATCACCACCGGGCTGAGATGATGGCCAAGGCCACGTAAAAAACGATTTTGTTTACCAGTAAGTTTTTCCGACACAGTTGTTTCCTTTGATGATGTAATGTCTTACGACGTAATTAGATGCTAAATCGCCCTCTTTATACCTGTTGGCGGGGTAAATAGCAATTGCCCAATTTTATTGACGCTACACAGGGTGCGCGGTACAACTTAGCTGTACGCTATAAGCTGAAAGCGGTAAGTAAGAGCATTGTTCTCCCTGATTAATATCAATCTTTTGCTGTTTATAAAATTCTCCCTCTCCTTTGGGGAGAGGGTCGGGGTGAGGGGGATTCATAGGGTGGTTTTTATTTAAAAGCCCCCTCATCCGTCTTTCGGCCACCTTTTCCCCAAGGAGAAGGGATAAAGATTGATTTGAATAAACCACGGAAACCCAGGACTGATTACTCTATGACTGATCGTTTTGCCCTCATCTACTCCAGTCGATTCAGCAACTACTCGTATGGCGAATTCCATCCGTTCAAGGTGGATCGTTATCGGCTGACCTATGAGTTGATGGGGCACTGCGGTTTGCTGACCAAGCCACAGATGATCGAAGTGGAGTGTCCGCTGGTGGAAGAGGAGCTACTGCTCAATTTTCACCGCCCCGATTATCTGAAAACCCTGCGTGAATTCAGCGCCGATGACGAGGTTCACGCCAATTTCTTTTATGGTCTGGGCGATGTGGAAAACCCGGTATTCAAAGGGTTGTATGATTGGGCCAGATTAATGTGTGGTGGCACCGTGGAGGCGGTACGTCAGGTGGTGGATGAAGGGCGGCGGGCGGCGTTCAGCATGGCCGGTGGCTGGCATCATGCCCATAGTGCCCGGGCCTCGGGTTTCTGCTATCTTAACGATGCCGCAGTGGCGATCAACCAGTTGTTGGCGCGTGGCAAACGGGTGGTGTATGTCGATATTGATGCCCACCACGGCGACGGTGTACAGCAAGCGTTCTATAACAGTGATCAGGTGATGACCATCTCCATCCATGAAAACGGCAAGGATTTTTATCCCTATTCCGGTTTTGTCGATGAGGTAGGGGAAGGGGCCGGTTATGGTTACTCGGTCAATATCCCGCTGTTGCCCCACTCCGATGATCTGATTTTTGAGCAGGCCTGTCAGCGGGTGATCCTCCCCTTGATCAAGGCATTTCAGCCCGATGTGCTGGTAACCCAGATGGGGGCTGATCCGTTACGCACCGATCCTTTGACCCGTCTTGAATGTACCACCGCTTTTATGGAATATGCCGGACGGGTGTTTCTGGACACCAACATCCCCTGGGTGGCTGTCGGTGGCGGCGGCTATAATCGTCTCAATGTGGCTCGGGCCTGGACCCTGTTGTGGGCGACCATGATCGGGGAGACGGTTGATGATCATTTCCCCGAGCCGTTTCAGGCCACGGTTGTCCAGCTGGGCGAGGAGGGGGAGTTGTTACGTGATCCTCCCCATCTGGCCGCGCCGGATGATTTTTCCCGCGCCCAGCAGCAACTGGATAGAAATGTCTCTTTTCTTGAGCGCCATATCTTTCCTCTGTTCGGTCTGCCGAGAGGAGGGTGATATGAGCGATAGTATGGTGTCACACCTGCTTGATCCCGATGGTCTACCGCTATTTTCGTTGCGAGAGATCAACGCTTTGCCCGTTGTGGACAAGGAGCGGATCTACGCCGCCATTGTGCCAGATTTGGTGTTTGAGCGGTTTGGTTTTGACCGCACCACCTTTTGTACTCCCGACGGCCAGCAGCGCATTCAGTTTATCTGTCCCGAAGGGTTGGGGCTGTTACGGATTGAGGTGCGACGGGAGGCGACGGATCGTGATTGCCTGTTCTTTGTCGAAGTGGCCGACACCCCCTATCGCCAGATTGAGCTCTCCTTCTGCCTGATCAATGACCCCGATGCGCCGCGTTTCAATATCGACTGCGACGAGCAAGGGCGGGATAACTCTTTTGCGACCTTGCGGCGCAATATCCCGGAGGAGATCAGGGCGATGCAGGCCGGGTTGTCGCCTAATCAGGTCCGCCTAGGCTTGAAGACATTCAAAAACTTTTTTGAGCGTTTTGAACGCTTCGTGGCCTCGCTGGGGATCGATATCATCGTCGCCGAACCGTTGTCCTACAGCAATGCCATCCGCTACGAGCATTATGGTTTCGATTACACCACCGGCAAACAGCTGATGTTGTGGATTGACCGCGAGTTTCGTCCCGGTGGTGAGCTGTTCCGTCGCCTGGATGGCTCAACCCCGTTTCGGCAGCCGGGGATGGAAAAGAGTGTGCGCGGGCGCAGCTGGGCCATCCATGATGGTATTTTGCCGCAGGCGTGGGATGATATAAAAATTTACAAGGCCATCGGCCAGCATGCCGGGGTTAATACCTTTAGTGATCGAGTTTATTGAGTTTACGATGAGCGGGCAACCGCGATGAGGAGGAAAGATCTATGGCAGCAAATATCTTGTTTATTGTCCTGATTCTGGGTGTGATCTACGGCGCTATTTATCTTAGTCGTCGTTCAGGAAAATCCTGATTTTTGTGAGGCTTTTTCCCTTGCCTCTGTATACGCTATTCCTTCATAATGCCGACTATTTTATGGATTAAATTGTTAATCACGACAAAGGAGTCGAGCATTGAAATCAATAATTACAGCTGTTGTATTGGCGCTGCTGGTGCCGAGTTGGGCCTTTAGCGCCGGGTTCCATATCCGTGAGCAGGGCACCAAGGCCATGGGGATGGCCAACGCCTTTGTGGCCCAGGCCGATGACCCGTCCGCCGTTTTCTATAATCCGGCCGGTATTGCCTTTCAATCCGGTACTCAGGTCAGCCTAGGGGTGACGGTGATCAATGTGCCGGAAACCGAATTTAAAGGGACAACAGAGTTGGGAGAAGGTCCTTATGGTGCAGAAGAACTAAATGTCGATACCACAGCGCGTGACGACATCTTCTTCCCGCCCAATTTCTATGCCACCTACTCGAAGGAAGATTCCCCGTGGGCCTTCGGCATCGGCGTCGGCTCTCTCTATCCGCTGGCCAAACGCTGGGACACCACCAGCCCGTTTCGTGATGAGGTGAAGGAAATTGCTATCAAGCCCATCAATGTTAACCCGACGGTGGCTTATCGTTTTGATGCGCTGAACCTGGCTGTTGGTGCGGGTATCGACTACACTTACACCGAAGTATGGTTGGAGAAAGATACTTATCTCTATTTAGGTGGGGATACGGCCAGTCATCTGGCCAGCACAGAGATTGAAGGTGATGGCGATGGTTGGGGCTATAACTTCGGTCTGTTGTGGAAGCCGGTTGAGAGCGTGTCTGTCGCTGTAGCCTACCGTAGTGAAGTTGAACTGGATATCGAAGGTGATGCTGACTTCTATGTGACGCCGACTGGTCAGGCCGTCATTGGTTCCCTGACCGGGAAGGCTGTTCCTGGTACCGCCTCAGCAGATGCTTCAACGGAAATCACCCTGCCGGATACTTGGAGTTTTGCCGTGGCCTGGAAACCGGTGGAGCGTTTAACGGTAGAGTTTGATGTGGATCGATTTGGCTGGAGTTCATACGATGAGCTGGATATTGACCTTGGTTCAACAAGTCCCCTCGGTGACAGTCCGGCTGCGCCAAAGGACTGGAACGATGTCTGGGCCTATCGCTTTGGTGTCCAGTATGCGGTGACGGATCAGCTGGATCTGCGTGCCGGTTATGCACGTGACAATACGCCGGCCCCCAATGCGACCGTCGGTCCTGAGCTGCCCGATGCCGATCGTGACAACTATACCGTTGGTTTTGGTTATCACACCGAGCGGGCCGTGTTTGACGTCGCCTACATGTGGGTTGATTTTGATGACCGCGATGTGGATAACGACATTCAGAGTGGTACCTATAAGAGTGAAGCCCATCTGTTTGCCGCTAATCTGACCTACTTTTTCTAGTTTGATTCGTTAGTGATAAATTGTTAAAAAAGGGTGCCCGTTACGGGCACCCTTTTTTAGTTGTTTTGATGTAGGAGAATACGAATGACAATGTTTGATCCCTCCCGATTGGTGGTGGTTTTAGTCGAACCGCAACAGCCGGGCAATATCGGCGCCGTGTGTCGTGCCATGGCCAATTTTGGTGCAACGGAGCTGCGTTTGGTCAACCCCTCTTGCGATCACTTCCACCCTGAAGCCGTTAAGTTCGCCGTCAGCGCCAAACCCATGCTCGGTGAGGCGCAGCTATATGATGATTTGCCATCAGCACTGGCGGATCTCCATTTCAGTGTTGCCATGACCCGGCGTACTGGCCGTTTGCGCGGTGATCTGGATCGTATCGATCAGATTCCGTCACGATTCGATCAGTTGCCGGAAGGCAGTCGGGTCGGGTTGGTGTTCGGTCGCGAGGATCGGGGTTTGAGTACCGATGAGGTGATTCAGTGCAGCCATGCCGCGACCATCGAAACTACAGGGGAAAATGGCTCGCTCAATCTGGCCCAGGCTGTGGTTGTCGCCCTCTACGAGATGAGCCGCAACCGTTCGTCGTTGCCGATGGAATCTTCTGCCCTGGACGAAATCCCAACCCATCAGCAGGTTGAATCACTGTTTGCAGAAGTGGAAAAACTGGTTGATCTGGTTGGTTACACCAATCCCAGTCGCCCCGAGGTGGTACCACAGACGTTGCGCCGCTTGCTCAGTGCTGCCCAGCCCGATGTGCGCGAATTGAACATGTTGCGCGGACTCATTGAGCAGTTGTCGCAAAGTGCCCAGGGTTGGCCGGGGAAACGGCGGGGGTAGGGATTACTTGCCGTAATAATAGCGGCAGGAAATAATCGTCAACCGATTGTCGTCAACAATATAAGCCAGGCGATTGGTTTCATCGATTCGGCGCGACCAGAACCCGGATAGATTTTCCTTTAATGGTTCCGGTTTGCCGATCCCTTCAAACGGCGTGCGCCGGGTATCCGTAATCAATTTATTGATCCGCTGCAGCGTTTTTTTGTCTTGGCCCTGCCAGTACACATAATCGGCCCAGGATTCACGCGTCCAGGCAATGATCTCAATCATCGGCAAGCCCATGTTGTTCAACATTGCCGGCACGATATTGCTCAATCGATTTCGCCAGATGAGCGGCATTGGCCGGACTCTTCAACAGATGCACCGTCTCCATGAGACCATTGAATTGATCAAGCGACATCACCACGGCATCTTCCGAATCCCGGCGGGAGATAATGGTGTAATCGGCATCATCAACCACCTGATCCAGAACACTTTTTAAATGATTTCTGGCTTCTGAAAAATTAACAACTCGCATTGTGTCCTCCTTGTTTTTTATGACAGTACAACTTGTTCCTTATGTTGTACAAGTGGAAAGGCTGGGAGGGGGGCTTTTAATTGTTGTCCAGCACCAATAATTCATAATTATCCTTCCTTTTTCGCTAGAAACAGCCTATTATATTAAGGTTTTTATATGTTGTTGATTCGTGTTTTTTGCTGGGAGAAAGATTTTCAATTCATCCCTCAGTAGTCACAATTCATAATTGATTTGCTGGTGATGTGATGTGGGTTTGCGGGGGGATAATTTAGCGAGTTGATAACCGTCCGGGTTGGCTGATGCCGATTGGGCGGTTTTTTTTATTATAGCGATCTACCCCTTTTAAAACCTGATGGTAGCAATGGAAGATCAGCATCAAATAGATGATTTTGATTGAAATTGGAGTATAGAAAATGGCGCAAAAAGTAACCAAGAAGAAGGCGGCGAAGGAACAGAAAAGTTTCGAGGAATCTCTCTGGGAGACGGCGACGAAGCTGCGGGGGAGTGTAGAGTCTTCGGAATATAAGCACGTGGTGCTAAGTCTGATCTTTTTGAAGTTTGTTTCGGATAAGTTTGAGGAGCGGCGGGCGGAGTTGATTGCGGATGGGAAGGAGCAATATGCGGATATGGTGGAATTTTACACCATGCAGAATGTGTTCTACCTGCCGGAAACATCCCGCTGGAGCTATATTCAACAGCACGCCAAGCAGGGTGATATCGCGATTAAGATCGACTCGGCGCTGACGGCGGTGGAGAAGAGCAATGCCTCGCTCAAGGGTGCATTGCCGGATAACTATTTTTCTCGCCTCGGTCTGGATGGCAGCAAGCTTTCGGCCCTGATCGATGCGATCAATAATATTGACACGGTGGAAGACAAGGAAGAGGACGTGGTTGGCCGCGTCTATGAATATTTTCTCGGTAAATTTGCCGCCTCGGAGGGTAAGCTGGGGGGCGAGTTCTATACCCCCAAAAGCGTGGTCAATCTGATCGCGGAAATGATCGAGCCTTACAAAGGCAAGATCTACGACCCCTGCTGCGGATCGGGCGGTATGTTCGTGCAGTCCATGAAGTTTGTGCAGAGCCACCACGGCAATACCAAGGACATTTCGGTCTACGGGCAGGAGTTCACCGCCACCACCTACAAGCTGGCCAAGATGAATCTGGCGGTGCGTGGGCTTTCGGCCAATCTCGGCGAAGTTCCCGCCGATACCTTCTTTAAGGATCAACACCCAGATCTGAAAGCCGACTACATTATGGCCAATCCACCCTTCAACCTGAAGGACTGGCGGGGTGCTGATGAGCTGGTTCATGATTCGCGCTGGAGCGGCTACGAAACCCCGCCCACCGGCAACGCCAACTATGCCTGGATTCTGCACATGATCTCCAAGCTTTCCGAACACGGTGTGGCGGGATTTGTGCTGGCCAACGGCTCCATGAGCACCAATACCAAAGGAGAAGGGGCGATCCGCAAAAAGATGGTGGAGAACGATCTGGTGGACTGCATGATTGCGCTGCCGGGACAGTTGTTTTATACGACGCAGATTCCTGTTTGTTTGTGGTTTCTCACCAAAAACAAAAAGGCCGACAGCGAACGCGGCTACCGCAACCGCGAGGGCGAAACCCTTTTCATCGATGCTCGCAAGATCGGCTCAATGATCAGTCGTACCCAAAAGGAACTCGATGTTGACGACATTGCAGCCATCGCCAAAACCTATCACGCCTGGCGTGGGGAAACGAAAGACGGTGTTTACGAAGACCAACCCGGCTACTGTAAATCCGCCAAACTCGAAGAGATCCGCAAGCACGACTTTGTCCTCACCCCTGGCCGCTACGTCGGCGCAGCCCCCCTTGAGGACGATGGCATCCCCTTTGAAACCAAAATGACTGAAATGAGCAAAACGCTCTACGCGCAGATGAAAGAGTCCGCCACGCTTGATGATGTGATTCGGCAGAATCTGAAAGGATTGGGTTATGGCGAATAGAAACAATTCACTCGAAGTTCGAGGTACGGCAGTAAAAATTAAAACCGTAGGTTCTGATGATTTTATCTGCCTTACGGATATTGCCAAATCCAAGAATCCCGAACACCCTGACGACCTTATTCGGAACTGGCTGCGCAATCGCAACACGCTGGAACTTCTCGGAATATGGGAGCAACTCCATAACCCAGATTTTAATCCCGTCGAATTCGACGGGATTAGAAAGCAAGCAGGTCTCAATAGCTTCACGCTCACTCCCAAACAATGGATTGAGAAAGTCAACGCCCTTGGCATTCAATCCAAAACAGGGCGTTACGGCGGTACCTATGCCCACAAGGATATTGCTTTCGAATTCGCCTCTTGGGTTTCTGTTGAATTCAAACTTTATCTCATAACAGATTTCCAGCGGCTCAAAGAGGAAGAGAATACCCGTCTGTCACTTTCCTGGAACCTCAACCGCACCCTCTCAAAAATCAATTATCGTATCCACACCGATGCGATTAAAGCCGAGCTGATTCCTTCTGAAGTCACTAAGGCTCAAGCGGCAAAGACCTACGCAAGCGAGGCTGATTTACTCA
>JAGGYC010000044.1 GCA_021162745.1 Desulfuromonas sp.
GTCAGTGATTTTGCAATCCAGCCACTCTTGCCCCTTTCATGCTCAACATGAAACCATTGCGGTGTTTCCTCAAGAACCTTAAAGGCTACCCCTTTATTCGCCCGGAACACAATCCGGTTTGAGGTACTAGGCTTCTCCCGGACATTGGCGGAAGGAACGACGACAACAACGGCAGGAGTTTGCGCGACATGGGCTTTACGAACCCAACCAGAGCGACCCTTGAAATCGCTGACCCGATAAAAATCACCCTCTTCACCATCCGTAATCAATGGATAATAGCGTGGCACTTCCACCACCACGTAGCCACCAATAACCGGATCACTGGTTACTTTGACCGTTTCAACGGCAACGGAAACGGTTGCGGCCTGACTCAGACCCGCAAACATCAGCAACAACACAGCAGCGATTAGATATCTCATATTTCCTCCTTGTCGGTGTTCTTCCGTTCGACGTTATTCAGCTCGCTCCGTCGCAGCCGATCAAGCTGGTCCAGGTTTTCCTGAGCCTTCACATAAAAGCTCGGTTTCAATTCAAGGGCGGTTTTAAATGCCGCTTCCGCCTTGTCCAACTTGCCACTGGTCATATACAGATAACCAAGATTATTATACGCAACAGCCTTGTTTTCAGTGCTACTGAACAAACGTAGCGCCCGCTCCTCCTGACCATTCAAGGCAAAGGCTGCAGCAAGATTATTCTGGGCATAGGCGTTGGCCGGTTCCAAGGTCAACGCTTGACGAAATGCGGTAATGGCTCCCTGATAGTCCTCCTGCAACATAAAGTTAAAGCCCTGATTGTTATGGCCGGCAGCCGATTCAGGACGCAAGCTCACCACCTGTTCATACAATAGCGCAGCGGGTTGCGACTGGCCTACGGCATCATACGTCATGGCCAATTCATTGAGAAGTTCGGCATCCCCATCAACGCCTTCCAAGGCCTGATTTAACAACTCAATAGCTCTGTCTGTACGCCCCTGAATACGATCAATGCGTGCCAAAGCCACCAAGGCGGTTCGATTATCGGGGTCGATATTCAAGATCTGCTGGTAAGCTTTTTGAGCAGAACCTAGGGAGCCATGTCGCAACAGCAGGCTGCCCATCCCGGCAAGAGCTTTAACCGATTCGGGATCTTTCTTGATCGCCATGGCATAGTACATCCGAGCCAGTTGCTGATTGCCATGGGGCGACTCGGTATTCCCCTTAGAGACCAATTCTGCAACGGAAAGGGTCTCAAGGGTTTTACCATCGGTCTTCGGCTCTTGAGCCGCCAACTCCGCAGCAGAACCTGCCCATTGACTGTTGTAGGTTTTAACCGTTTGGGTGCAGGCCGTTAAGCTACACATCCCCACGGCCAAAAAAGCAAAACTCAACAACCTCTTATGAAAAACCCTGTAGTGTAAATATGGTCGATAGAGAAGAAACACAAACCCTCCTTAACACGCTACAACGTTACAACGCTGCCTACCCACCCAAAGCAGGAAACAGAACAGTAAACACCCGAATAGCCGCCGGGCCGAGGATGACAACAAGCAACGCTGGAAAAATGAATAATACCAACGGGAAAACCAACTTAACCACCGATTTTGCTGCACGTTCTTCCGCCAGCTGACGCCGTTTGGTACGCATCGCCTCGGCGTGAACCCGCAATGCCTTGGCAAGGCTGGTGCCAAAACGACTGGTCTGAATCAATAACGTCATCAGATTGTGAACTTCAGCCACACCAGTGCGAGCAGCCATATTTTTATATCCCTCCTCACGAGGTCGACCGGCACGGGTTTCAAGGTTGGTCAGAATAAACTCATCACTCAAATCCGCATTGATTGGCCGAATCTCCTCTCCCACTCGCTTAAAGGTCATATCCAACCCCAAGCCCGCCTCAACACAGACCACCATCAAATCCAGCGCGTCGGGCAAGGCCTTGGAGATATTCAGCTGACGTTTTTGCGTCAGGTAATGCAAAACAACATTGGGCAGGAAAAACCCCGGGACAACAAGAACTATTGCTATTAAAAACACCTCTGAAGTAAAACTGTAATAATAACGAACAGCAAGAAAAATCACCGGTAGTAAAAGACCTAATACAATCTTGAGCGCCAGATAATTTTGAACTGCCCACTCAGAACGAAAACCACCCTGAATCAGCTTGAGGCGCAGCTTCTTTTTCGTCTCATTTTCAACCGGAGCCATCAGGTCGTGCAACGGCTTGGCAATTTTGGTCACAAAACCCTGCTGTTCTTCGACCAGCTTGGGCTTAGATTTTGTTCCGCTCTGCTCTGTCTGGTCTGGAACCAAATGCTTCAACCGTTTTTGCGCATCGTTCTGATGATTTGAAAAATAAATCAGCAGAAAAAAAGTGCCGGCGACAAGGAGAAAAATCAGCATGAGAATGCCAAAGTAAGCCAGGTTTTCTGTGATCAGATAATATATATTCCGTAAATCACCCATAATCCCTCCTACAGTTCGATGGTAACAATGCGCTTGATCAAGTAAGCACCGATCACCTGCAGGGCTATCGCTCCCATCATCATGTTCTTGCCAATGGGAGTTGTCCACAACAGGGAGAGATAATCGTAATTTGCAAAATAGATATAAACGAACATGAAAATCGGCAACGCAATCAGTATGATGCCCGACAATCGCCCTTCGGCTGTCAACGTCCTCACCTGGCGATCAAACACTGTCCGCTCACGAATCAGGCTACTGATCTGATCGAGAACCTCGGTCAGGTTACCACCGGTTTCCTTTTGTACCAGTACGGCAATGGCAAAAAAGCGTAACTCCATGCTTTCGACCCGCTCACACAGGTTGTCGAAAGCTTCCTTCATGGTTAACCCCAGGCCAACTTCATCATTCACCACAGAAAACTCAGACCGAATTGGATCATCCATCTCTGTAGCCACCATCTCCAACCCCGAGGTCAGCGCATGACCGGAACGGAGCGCCCGGGCAATCAAATCCAACGCTTCAGGCAATTGCTCGTGAAAACGCTCATAGTATTTGCGCTCAGCACTCTTCAGCAACAGATAAGGGCTGGCCAACAACAGCAGTCCAAGGGCAATAGCGAGAGATCTCTGGGGTAAATAGTACCAGCCAATGCCCCCCGCCAAACAGCCAAGAAGCAGACTCAGACTGATAAAACCACTGGCATTGAGAGGAGCCTTGGTTTTAAGTAACAAATTATCCAACGAACTCAGGCGTGGCAAGGTAAGAAAAAAACGTTCCACTACACCAACATCATTCAAAACCCGGTTTCGATACAACGAGAGTTTGTCATGACCGTGGCGCCCTCCGGCGGAGATATACAACAGCCTCTTTTTCACCGTCCTTTTTTCAATAAAGTGACTGCCCTTTACCCACCTGAACAAGCCAACGGCTGCCGCAACGGTGCAGAAGAAGATGGCTGCCAAGATTAAAACAGTTTGCTGTTCCATACTCCCTCCACTTATTCGTAATACCTGTCCGTCCTAAACAGCTCTTCAGGCACCTCAACACCAGCCAACTCCAGTTTATCGGCAAACTTGGGGCGAATTCCCGTTGAACGGAACGAACCGGTCACCACACCTTCCCGGTCGATGCCATGCTTTTCAAATGTAAACAGATCCTGCAACGTGATCACACTGCCTTCCATTCCGACAACTTCGCTAATCGCGGTAACTTTACGGCTGCCGTCACTGAGACGTGAAACCTGAATAATCAGATCCAGTGCCGAGGAAACCATAAAGCGTAAGGCCCCTTCAGGAAGAGAGATTCCCGTCATCAGAATCATTGATTCAAGGCGGGTCAGTGAATCACGCGGGGTATTGGCGTGAATGGTGGTCAGTGATCCCTCGTGACCGGTATTCATGGCCTGCAACATATCAAATGCCTCCGCACCACGAACCTCACCAATAATAATCCGATCCGGCCGCATCCGCAGACTGTTTCTAACCAAATCGCGCGGAGTTATCATGCCTGTTCCTTCAATGCTCGGCGGACGGGTTTCCAACCGCACCACATGCTCCTGTTGCAGCTGTAATTCCGCCGAATCCTCAATGGTGATGATCCGTTCGTTATGGGGGATATTGGCGGAAAGAATATTCAGCAGTGTTGTCTTACCGGCTCCGGTTCCCCCCGAAACCATGATATTGAGCTTGCACTTAACGCAGCCGGCCAAAAAATCTGCAATTTGCGGCGGCAGGGTTTTGTACTCAATCAGATCCTTCATCTGTAATGGATTAACGGCAAAACGACGAATCGACAGACTGGGACCATCAATAGCCAAGGGAGGAATAATCGCATTAACACGCGAACCATCGGGCAAACGTGCATCAACCATCGGCGTTGATTCATCAATGCGCCGCCCCACCCGCGACACGATACGGTCAATGATATTCATCAGGTGGGCATCATTGACAAATCGGGCATTGGTTTTCTCAAGCAAACCATGACGCTCAACATAGATATCCTTGTAGCTGTTACACAAAATATCCGACACGTCGGGGTCTTTCAAAAAAGGCTCCAACGGCCCCAGCCCCAACAGTTCATCAACGATTTCATGCACCAATTCGGTTTGTTCCTGCTCATTGATCAGCACCTTCTCCTGCCGAAGGTAATTCTCAAGAATCTGGCTGATCTCGGTACGAACATCCGCTTCATCCATCTGATCAAGCACAGCTAAATTCGCTTCTTCAATCAACTGAGTGTGCAATTTATGCTTGATCTCATAGAAAAAATTATCTTTACCATTATTGGGCGGACTCCCTGTCCCTCCGGAGTTCATGGTATTTTTCCCAAACATATCTCGAAGTGCCATAGCGACCTCCTGAGGGCATAATTATATTAAATGGCCTTACCAAACTTGCCTCGAATTCCGCGATAATCTCCAACGGATTGAGGATCCTGTATCTTTTTAACAAACTGCATTATATTGCTGGAAAATGGCGCCTGGGGCTGAAGCTGCACCAGAGGAACACCATGATTAATGGAGGTTACAATATCGGAAAAGTCATTGGGGAACAGCCAGAATATCCGCCGCTTTAGTGTTTTTTCCACATCTTCCAGCGACAGAATCCCCCCCTTGATGTAACGATTGACCACCACTTCGATTTTATTAGAGTCAACCCCGACCTTGCACATCAACTGGATCAAACGGGACGCGTTTCGTACCGCCGGAACCGACAGATCCGTAACCACAAATACCTTCTCTGAAGCATTAAACGCCTCCACGGTACACTCATTGATAAACATGGAGGTACAGTCGACAACAATATGGTCATAAACTTTTTTGGCCAAACGAACAATCTGCTTAACATGTTGTGCCTTGATACTCTGATAATCCTCCTGCTTGAGCGGAGCCGCCAAAAAATCAAAACCAGCAGCTGTCTTCACCATAGCACCGCGCAGTAACGCCACATCAAGGCGGTGAATGTTTTCACAAATATCCATGATGGTATTTTCCGGAATCAGATCGAGCATCACAGAAGCATCACCGGACTGTAGGCTCATATCACACAATGCAACCTCTTCCCTGCTCCTTTCGGCCAAAGCCACTGCGCTATTCACGGCAATAACAGTTGCCCCCAATCCCCCCTTGCTGCTGATGAAGCTGTACACCGAGCCATGGGCGACTTTGCCGGAACTTTCAAGCCGGGCACGCACCTCTTCCACGGCTTTGTGTAGCACCTCCTGTTCAACAGGCTCCATCAGATATTCTGCAATACCCAACTTCATCATCTCAACAATGCGCTGAGGAGAACGATCAGAGGAAACCAGAAAAACGGCGCACTGCGGTAGTGAACCACACAATTTCCGCAGCCGGTTAAACATCACCGCCGGATCATTCACATCATCAAGAATGACGATATCCGGTCGCAAGTTTTTATCCGGGCTGTTCAGGGACACGATACGAATATCGTTAAGATCCTGAACCTGTAGCGACAGCTCCTGAGACAAACTTTTTTCAGTAATTTCAAGCGCTATGTTAATCACTCTGGTCATCGCAGCCGCTCACTTTCAATAAAAAGATAAACAACTCTTCGTTATAAAAAGCAAAACACACTTTGCGATTTTCACAACCTTTGAAGAGGGTTTTATTCAAGAAATATCAGGTATTACGCTAGCCTGGACGGCAGTAGGAGTTGATGAGCTTTTGCAAAAAAAATCATTCAAGTCTCGCCAGTTGTCGAAGTCTACCAAAAACATGCGCTAAATCAGACCGTTCTACACTCGGCTCGTGTGTAAACCCACACCTTTTCGATACAAAACCGGCTGGCCAATGACAGATTTACAAAAACCCGACCATTGACCAGCCGATTTCATGATGCCCCGTTTCACAGCCCGGTAGCGACTATTCAACAAGATTTGGAATTGTACCGACATTCCCCCCAGCGCCCCCACCACCACGTATGGAGTTAAACTCACAATCAATCAGCCCGGAAATAGTGTTATCAGGCGGCCCGTTGATCGCCGTCACAACGATATCGGCCTGACCGATGATCTTGATTTCACCGGTAGGATTGCTACAGCTGCAATCGCAGTCACCGGTACCTTCATCTTTACTGCAGGGGGTTCCATTTTCGTCATAAATCGGAACGGTCGTCAGCCATACTTTATCTTGATCTTCGTCACTGTCTTTATTGAAGCTTCCCAGCTGTTCCTGAAGGAGCGTGACGATATCGTCACCAGTGACATCCTCATCCTGCTCCTTAAAGTAATCAAACAGTGCAAACATGGCACCACCGGTAAACAGACTCGCGTCGGTTCCCCCAGTAAAATTGAATTCATCCGCCGTATGATCAGGATCCTCAGAATCATAGGGAACACCAGGTGTCATATAGCCTGATGTATCTTTAACCTTACTGTAGAGTTTCTCATAATCAGCAGTTCCATCACCATCGCCATCATACGTGTTCAACCAGTCCTCCCCACCACCCTTAATAATGATCCGCGCAAGCATCTCCTCCAGATCATTGGCATTCGCATCCAGATCAAACGCATGCCAACCGGCACAGCTGTCCATGGTATCACCAAAGAAAATGGGGGTCGTACAGCAGTCATTAAAATTGAGAACTGAGAGTCCGACCGGCAATTTAACCGTTCCCGGCTCAAAATTCAGCGGAGACGTCAGCGCTGCCGTGGCGTTGGCCATCACATCGACGGTATCAACATTAAAAATCTTGGCAAAGAAGGTGGAAATCGGCCCATTGGAAGTAGAATCTCTGCGAACCATAACTTGTACCGCGTTGGGAGTTGGGTCTGAAGACGACGTATATTCGATAAAGGGGGGGGTCGCATCAGCCCCCAACCACTGACCGATTTTGATCTCATCATCCAAAATGGTAATACTGGAAAGATCGCCTGCACTGCTTGCAGTTCCTACAGCCGTGGCAGCAACTTTTATCTCGCTATCCCAAGAAGGGCCATATCCAGTTCCATTCCCTTCCTGATCTTTGATATAATCATCACCTAACTGCCCCGCAGCTGCCAATGCTGCAGCATCGGCAATATTCTGCAACTCGTTCCGAGTTGTCGCCTGATAACCAATGTCGATAACCAATGAGCCAACGCCGATCAACAGCGCCATCAAAATGGCAATGAACACCAATGCCGCACCGCGGGAATTGGTCAACAGCAAACGCTTTATAAGGTAAGGTTTCATCCGTTCTCCCTTCAGCAGTCAATCCGCAACTACTCCATTTTCATACGAGTTTCAGCTGTCAAGGTGATCGGCCCCAAACCTGCAAGATTATCCAAAACGAGAAAATCAAAGTCAAAAGTCACCGTAACCACCAGTTCATCACCAAATTCAGCCCCGGTACGGTCATCAGGGACAACATCAATATCATCATAATCCAGAGGTTCACCCGAGTCACCGAAGGTCACCAGATGTTGCTGACAATAGATCAGGACAATATCTTTCACCCCGACCTTGTCACCCGAAGACATCGTATAGGTATCCGGCAACCGAGGAACACGCATTACCACTCCGGCACGCGCCCCCTCTCTGCTGGCATTGGTCAGCATATGCTTATTGTATAACAGGACACTAAATTCAATAATCCCGAACACAATCGTCAGCAGCAAAGCAACAATAATGGCGAACTCAACCATGGTCGCGCCCCGCTCATTTTGAAGTGATCTTTTTTTCATGCTTCACCTCTCTCTTTACGGGTTGACGCACTTCGATCAAGAGCCATATCACTATCGACGCCTTTTAAAATTCTATTCCTGCGCTGCTTCCACTTTCATTACTGTTTTCACCGTCAAGGTCTTTGTGACACCGAACCCCAGCAAATTAGGGGTCAAAAATGTATAGGTATAATCAACAGTCACCGTTAGGTTATCGCCAATGTCGCGGCCATCCCAATCCGGTTTCGGATCTGGAGTTACTGCCGCACCAAAGGTAATTAAGCGATCCTTGCAATAGGCAGTGACCACCGCCTTAATATCGTCAATAGAAGGATTCTTGGAAGTATCTACATAATTAACAATTCCGGCTCGCGCACCCTCTCTACTGGCATTGGTCAACACCTGCTTATTGTAGAAAAGTAGGCCGAATTCAACAAATCCCATCACCAAAGTCACCAACAGCAGTAACGCTATGGCAAATTCGACGACAGCTGCACCACGCTGGGTTTCTGTGAAACAACGGTTTTTCATAGCAGCCTCCCAGTATAGAGAATGGTGCAGCTGACCAACGACAACACCTCGCTATTCAGTTTCTATCCCAAGTTGGAATACATCAACCTCCGTCGGCGCCTCCGCAAAGGTTTCGTTATGCACACTCATCACCTCTTCGGCGGTAATACCGCTGAGGGTCTCCGGCACATTGTCCGCATAAGGGGCCTCAGGATAAGCTATTTGCTGATCCCAGGTGGCTTGGCTTGCTTCACCGAATTCCCGGTCAAGGTGGTACGCTTCTTCAAACGAGGCACAACCGCTCAGGACAAAAGACACTGCTATGATAAACAGAAAAGCTCTCATGGTTGTTCTCCTCTACTGTTGAGCCGATACAGGGGCTGATACGGGTTGCTGACCAAAGGTTCCTTCCAGGCCACCCTGAGATTGCCCCACTGCTTCAAATGGATAATCACTTGTCACAGCAACCGCCTCAGGTCGGCGTATCCCTTCCAGACGACCTTCAAGATAAAACTGAAAGGCATTGGGAGGTTGGAAGAACTCTCCCGGATAACGCACATCCTCTTTTTTTACCGGCTTAACCAGATGCGGGGTCACCGTGACCAGCAGATCGGTTTTTTCCTGCAGGTATTCACTGCTACGGAACAGGGCACCAAGAACCGGGATATCGCCCAGCCCTGGGATCTTGCGCACGGTTTCCCTGATGTTATCCTCAAGCAAGCCAGCCAAGGCCAAGGTTTGACCATCATAGAGCTGAACCGTAGTTTCCAGCTTACGAGTCGACAGATTGGGAACAAAGTAACCTTCATCAATCCGAATGTTTGAATCACTGGTTATTCGGCTAACACTGGGGGCTACCCGCAGGCTGATCTTGCCGTCACTGAGCACCACCGGGGTAAAGACCAGAGACACGCCAAATTCCTTAAAATCAATGGTGATATCTCCGTCACCCTGTGGAACCGGGATAGGAAACTCGCCACCAGCCAGGAAACTGGCTTCCTGACCACTCTGGGTCACCAGCCGCGGCTCCGCCAGCAACCGGGCCAAGCCCTCGGTTTCCAAAAACTCCAGCGCCGTAGAAATATTGTCAAAACTGGCAAAAACATTGTTGTTGATACCAGCAAGGTTCACCAGCATGGATCCGGGAGAGTGCGATAAGGCTGAACCGGCAACCACATCCGAACCGTTAAGGGCAGTTAGATAACCACCAGCTAAAAGACCTTCGCTCAAATTTCCGACTCCGACATTACCCAAAAACTGATGGCCGAAATCATTAAGTCCCAGTGCAGCCTGCCAGTCACGAGTTGAATTGCGGTTCACCTCGGCAATCTTCACTTCCAGCATCACCTGCTGCCCCCCTGCAACCTGAAGCAGGTTGGTGATGCCGGGGCCGGAACGACCGGTGCCCTGCTTACCACCACTGTCTTCGGCCTGCTTGGGCAGGAACGTCTGCGTCAGACGCAACACCTGCTCGACAACTTCTGGTCCCGACACCGTACCGGACAGCACCACGCCGGTTTCGGAACCGTAAACTTCAATCTTCTGATCGGGATACAGTTCATGTATTTTTTGTTTAAGTGCGGTCAGGTCCAAGGACACCACAACATCGAGCAAGGTTTTCCCTACCCCCTCTTTCCAGAGGATGACACTGGTATAACCTACTTTTTTGCCATACACATACAGCTCGCGTGGTGACAGAACAACCACATCCGCCACATCGGGAGCCGCAATCGACACCCGCTTGAAGGTGTGGGAGGTTTTGATCAGATCGGAACCACCCAGCTTGAGTTCCAACGTCTTGCGATTTACATCTGCAGCAAAGGCCAAGCTGCAAAGCAGGGTGGATACAACACACACCAATACGGCCAGGCTGAATTTTGAAAAACGGGATTTTCTCATCATGCTCTCCTCCTAAATTCTCTGTTCCGAATTGGCATGTTTAAACTCAATTTTTTGTATCGGTTTCGACCCTCTGATCACCTCCACAGCATGGGATATGGGCGGCGGCACACGCACCCGCGATTTCAACGTGGGGATATAGCGACCGGTTTTGGCCACCTTGGGCTTCGGCTTTGGAGCCACCTTTTCATCCTCAAGCGGATTTCTGAGTACTAGTCGAACCGCACCTTCGTTGGTTGCCAATGCGAGTCTTTCCGCCTCTTTCGGCTCCAGTTCCAAGGTAACGGTACGAACAATCTTGGCCTTACCCTCCTCGGTAAAGGTTTCCTGGGCAATCGCCAGCACCTCAATATGCTCAAGAACGGTCTTTGCTTTTTTAGCGCCCCCCGCCAACTTTTTGACCGAGATCACATCGACAAAGGTGTTGGGCAGGATAAAACCACCGACACCAATCACTTCATCAACACGGATAGCCATGGCACGCTTGCCCGGTTTGATGACCGCTACCAAACCCACTCCCGAACCAGGAGCAGCCAAGGATTCCGCTAGCACAGGAGCACCCGCAGCCATTTTGGTGACAACAATCCTCCCGTCAAGCTTAGCCATATTCTCAAATGACCCCATCGGCTTATTCGCTTTCGGCCAGTCGGCCAAGGTCATATTGTCCTTGGTCAGTTTGGTACCAATGGCCAGCGCCTGTTTGGGAACCACAACCGTAGTCATGGGAATAGCCTCGGTCTTGACAACCAACTTCTCGGAGGCCTGCTTGTCCAACCAGTTGTTGGCTAACAATACAGCGACGATCCCAAGCAACACGGCAGCGCCAAAAGCGATGAGTGTGCCATATTTTTTCATGCCTAACCTCCTTTGCTGCAATCGGTTATTCTGTGTTGTCAGCTCCGCTACCTGCAGCGTTTATTAGTTTACCCGACCGTTCATTCGAATCCATTCAACCATTCTCAAACAGTCAAACCAACGCTCCCCACTTCACAAAAGCAAAAAAGCCAAAAGCAATGGCCGCAGCATAGGGGAAACGTAGCTGCTCACCTTGATGGGATGGAACCAGACACTTAACATCCCGGCTATAAACAAACATACGTAATGCCACAACGCCGTCACGACACTTTTGTACCAAATTGTGAGCCAAGGCATAATGCAACACAGCCATCACTCCACCAATCAAGGCAAGATAGAAAAAAACCTGGAAAATATCAGCTGGCCCGAGCAGGGCTCCCAGCGCAGCCAGCGCCTTGACATCGCCAGCACCCATCCCCCCCATCAGATAGGGAATAATAAGTAACAGCAAGCCAACAAACAACCCAGCCACGGAGATCAACAGTCCTGATAACCCCGCTATATACAAATTGTAACTGCCACCGACGACAATCAGCGCCAGATTTGCCCAGTTTGGTATTCGGGTCTGCAAGGTGTCGACAATACAGATCAGAATAAAAAAAAGGGAGGCAAGGAGAACAACCACATTGCTCGTTCCTTCGACCCGAGCGAAATAGAGGGAACAACCAACGGCAGCCCCCCCGGTGGCAAATCGAACGATATTTTTTGAGCCATGCGCGATCATCTCCCTACCCCTTTCTTGAATGTATCACTACATACCAGCATTCCCCATGGCACTCTTAACCTCATTGAACGCATTATTAACCTTGCCACCAACCACACTTATAACAACGATACTAACAGCAGCGATCAGGGCCACCATAATCCCGTATTCAACCATAGTCGCGCCTTCTTCATCCTTCAAAAACATCGAAATCATTTCTCTCATTTTTTTCATCACCATTCTCCTTTTCCGCGTGCCTGATGAGACACTCAACTGATTTTTCCGTCAAAATAAAGCCTGAACCTGTTCACCAGCGAACACTAGATTTAATCCGATCCGATTACGGAAGACGACTCGATAAATTTTTCCTTAACAGTGTCTTCAAGGGATCTCACAACAACGATGACTACAATGACAAAGAGAGTAAGCATGATTGCATACTCAACCATAGTCGCTCCGCCCTCGGCCTTCAAAAACGTGTGCATTACTCCTTTTATCTTTTTCATGCCGCCCTCCTCTCTACGAATCATCTGTATTGCACACCGTTTTAAATGAAGCCTATCGCTCCACACAAAGCTGTCAAGAAAACAAACTTAAATAATGCCCATTTCTAATCTTCACTATGAATATTTGATGTCCGCTTTGAGGACCGACCTCACTTATTTCTTGGAGTCAGACACCAAACCGGTGCTATATTTGATGGTCTCGCAAAATCCTCAAAACAGCTAACATGTCGAATTAACTACAAGAAATCAGTTTTTCAACTTCCATCCATTGTGTCTTACGTGCTAAGATAGTCAAGTAAATCAATGCTTTGCTTGGA
>JAGGYC010000107.1 GCA_021162745.1 Desulfuromonas sp.
AAATAGTGGCGAAAAAACAGAGGGCTAGCGTTTTTCAGGCGGTTAAGTGGCTGAAATCATGGAGATGAAATTAAAATAGATCACCATTATAAAATTTAGCCTAAATAAAAATTGTCGAATGGGGTGCGGGTTGAAATAGGGTGGAATAAAAAAGTAAAATAAATGATTGAGCTCTTCAGTCTAACCCTGTCATGGGTAAAAATAATTGTAACTATTCAGCTTGCCGTTAATACAGGTAGGGGCGAACCTGTGTGTTCGCCCTGATTGGTCGGTGATACCCACGGTGGCACTGTCCGCCATCAAGCAACATGCAATCCTGTCGCCGTACAGGGCATAAAAATCCGTCGGACAGTGCCAGACTTACAGGGAGAGACAAAGCCATTGTACCGAATAGTACAACTGAATTAGGCTTTTCTTCAGGTGGTAATCACTGCTGCAATTATTTTCTGAATAAGCGGAAAATGCTGAACTGTTGCGCGGATTCGAAGCAGGGCAAGGGTGGAGGGTATAGTTAGAGAATCCTGTAACTATCTGAACGCAAATAAAAAGCCCTGCTGAAATTAATCAGCAGGGCTCTATATCTTTGGCGTCCCCAAGGGGATTCGAACCCCTGTCGCCGCCGTGAAAGGGCGGTGTCCTGGGCCAGGCTAGACGATAGGGACGTATAATTTAAAATGGTGAGCCGGGGGGGGATCGAACCCACGACCATCTGATTAAAAGTCAGATGCTCTACCAACTGAGCTACCGGCTCACAACGAAGAGAGTTATACGTGATGCCCTTATCGAAGTCAACACCTTTTTTCTAACCGAAATAAATTATTTTGAAAATGGATTTCTCAGCTGGATCGTCTGGTCGCGGCGTGGTCCGACGGACGCTAAAACGACGGGGCAGCCGGTAATCTCTTCCAATTTTTTCAGGTAGTCTTTAACCTTCTGTGGGAACTGGTCAAATTCGGTCACGGAGCAGATGTCGCATCCCCAGCCGTCAACTTCTTCATAGACCGGCTTGCATTCTTTGAGGACGTTTGCATCATGAGGGAACTCTTCGAGTAGTTCGCCATGGTACGAATAGGCTGTGCAAACCTTGATCGACTCCAGCTCGCTGAGGACATCCAGCTTGGTGATCGCCAGCCCTGACAGACCATTGGTGCGCACAGCTTCACGCAGTGCGACAGCATCGAACCAGCCGGTACGGCGCGGGCGACCGGTGGTGGCGCCAAACTCAGAACCGGCTTTGCGCAGGCGTTCACCCATTTCATCCAGCAGTTCCGTTGGGAATGGTCCTTCGCCAACGCGGGTGACATAGGCTTTGGAGATGCCGATCACTTCATTGATAAAGCGTGGCCCGAAGCCGGTACCGGTGCTGGCACCACCGGCAATGGTTGAAGAGGAGGTCACGTAAGGGTAGGTGCCATGGTCAACGTCGAGCAAGCTGCCTTGAGCGCCTTCAAAAAGAATGTTCTCATCATTCTTGCGGCAGGTGTCGAGCAGCAATGAGGTGTTGCCCATATATTTTTTAAGGACTTCACCGTAGCTGTTGTATTCATCAAGGATATCCTGTTCGTCAATCGGAGTATCCTTGAGGAAGCCTTCCAGGATAAAATTTTTCTCGGGTAAAAACTCTTTGAGCTTTTGCGCAAAGACATGCGGATTGACCAGATCGGACAGACGGATGCCACGGCGACCGACTTTGTCTTCGTAGGTGGGGCCAATGCCACGGCCTGTCGTACCGATACGCCGTTCGCCGGGTTTGTTTTCGCGCGCGATGTCGATCGCTTTGTGATACGGCATAATGATGTGGACATTCCGGTCGATGACCAGTTGAGATTCATCCTTCATGTAGCCTTTTTTCTTCAACTCCTCAATCTCGTGGATAAAGACCTTGGGGTCGAGGACCACACCGTTGCCGATAATACACTTTTTACCTTCATGTAGAATTCCTGAAGGGATAAGGTGCAGGACTGTTTTTTCGTTGCCGACAACCAATGTATGTCCGGCGTTGTTGCCACCCTGGTATCGAACGACGGCGTTGGCATTTTCCGTGTAAATATCAACAACTTTGCCTTTACCTTCGTCGCCCCACTGGGCACCAACGATTACTACGTTTGCCATGTTCTTTCTCCTTGTTTGCTACAGCGAAATCCGGCCATTTGTCAGAT
Source organism: Desulfuromonas sp. (assembly GCA_021162745.1). GTDB lineage: Bacteria > Desulfobacterota > Desulfuromonadia > Desulfuromonadales > Desulfuromonadaceae > Desulfuromonas. The sequence goes on from JAGGYC010000107.1 coordinate 2,160, forward strand.
CAGCGATTGAGCAGGTCTGAGAGGGCGCGCCGTCAAGCGAGATCACCTCTACCTGTTCAGTCGCTGCTGTAACCGTCAATAGATATCTAAAATTCATTTTGAGTGCGTAGTTACGAGCATCTTCTGCGTTATGTTGATTTTCAACGCAGATTGAATAGTTTTGTTTGCGCAATGCCTGGGCCAGCAGGTGACATTGGCTGCTGCTGTCACCAGTACTGACAATGAGGGCGTCGGTACTGGGTTGAACCGTTTTTGCCAATTGCTGAGGCATAGCGAACAGCAGGTTGAGAAGGTTGAAAGCAAAACCCGTCGCCGGGGCTGCATGGCCGTAGCCGGCGGTCAGGTTGTCGTAGCGGCCACCGAGGCATACCGCCTGGCCATAGCCGGTCAAAAAGCCCTGGAACGTGACGCCGGTATAATAATCAAGACCGCGTAGTTCGCCGAGGTCGAAGGTGATGTGCTGGTCAACACCGTACACCTCAAGGATTTTCAGGACCGCATGCAGGTTATCGAGGGCACGTTTTGAGCGATCATTGTTGACGACGGCTGCGGCGCGATCCAGAACATCCCGGGCGCCAAACAGGCGGGGAAGGGCGAGAATCTCTGTTTTTGTCTGGTCGGCAATCGCTATGTTTTCAAGCTGTTGTTTCAGCCCGGAGCTGTCTTTGTGCAAGATGGCATTTTGTACCTTGGCAATTTGGTCTTCCGGCAGATCCAGTGAATCAAGGACACCGCGGTAAAATTCCACTTGGCCAATGTCGATAGTGTAGTCTGGGGCGTTGAGTTGATCAAGGCACTCAAGGGCCATCGAGATCATCTCAGCGTCTGCCTCCGGGCCTGCGTGACCGATTAATTCGACGCCGGACTGGAAAATTTCACGATCCTTACCCGCTTGCTCTTCCGTGTGGCGCAAAACGCGGCAGGAATAGCTCAAACGCTGAGGAAGCGGGGCTTCCTGCATCCGTGTGGCAAAGACACGTGCGATCTGAGGGGTGATATCAGGCGGAAAGGCCAGCAGTTTACCGCTCTGGCGATCATCAAAGCGTTGGGTACACTCCTTCAATTCGCTGCCGAGGCCACGCTCAAGAACGTGGAGAAATTCCAAAGAGGGTGGTGTGACAGGTTGGAATCCCCATTGTGTAAAGATACTGTGCAGACTGCTTTTAAGGTATTCAATTTTTACGGCGTTAATGGGTAAAAAATCTTTGACGCCTTTAGGGATCATTGCTTCCAGATTTGATGTTGGCTTCATTGCATTCTTTCACAGCGTCCCTGATGGGACGTTACGGTTGTCATTGGCAGTTGCTTTTTTAGTTTAATCCAGCTCGACCTGGACGGCAGAAAGGATGCTGTCATCCTGTCGTAGTTTTTCCATGGTTTGTGCTGGAATTTTCTGGTCTATCGTCAGGAGTGACATGGCCTTGCCGCTCTGTTGTCGCCGTGACAAATTCATCATGGCTACATTGACATTTGCTTCGGCCAGCAATTTGCCGATCAAGGCGATGACACCCGGTCTGTCGTGGTTTTTAACCACCAGCAGATTGCCTGTCGGAACGGCCTCAATATCGTAATCATCGACGCCGATAATGCGACATTCCTGATTGCTGAACATGGCACCGCGTACTGATTGGCTCCCCTGCTCACCCGAAACAGTCAACACTATCATGTTCGTAAAGCCGTCGGCAACATTTCTGCGTGTTTCAGTGACACAAATTCCTCGCTCACGCACAAGATGCGGTGCGTTAACATAATTTATGCGTGTGCCGATAATGGGAGTGAGAAGTCCCTTCAGGAATGCCATGGTGATAGGTTCTGTCGAGTGATTGATCAGGTCGCCACTGTATTCAATGGTGATGGCGTTGAACGGTTTGTGAAGCAGTTGCGACAAGAAGGAACCCATTCGTTCAGCCAAGTCGAAATACGGACGTAGTGTGTCGAGCAGTTCAGCATTGACCGACGGGACATTCAGGGCGTTGCGAACGATGCCATTGCCCAGGAAATCGATCACCTGTTGGGCCGCTTGAACCGTGACATTGGTCTGAGCATCGACGGTCGAAGCACGCATGTGCGGTGTGCAGATAACGTTGTCCATACTTAACAGTGGGTTGTCGAGTGGCGGTGGTTCGATAGCGAACGTATCCAGTGCTGCGCCGGCGAGGGTGCCGTTGTTTAATGCCTCAATCATGTCGGGTTCGTCAACCAGTCCAGCCAAGGCGCAGTTGATCAGACGACAGCCGGGTTTGAGTTTGGCAAAGGTATCAGTGTTTAGCAGCGCTTCTGTTTCCAGATTTAAAGGGATGTGCAATGACAGAAAGTCTGCCGAAGCGAGTAGGGTATCGAGGGAGACCTTGCTGGCTCCCAATCGTTTAATAATATCTTCCGACAGATATGGATCGTAGAGATTGACATGCATCTGCAGGCCGCGGGCGTACTCAATTACGCGGCGGCCTATTTTGCCGCCACCGATGACACCAAGGGTTTTGCCGCTGATCTCAGAACCTAAAAAGCTGGATGATTGCCATTGTCCCTCATGAACAGACTGGTTAGCCTGGGGAATCATGCGTGCCAGTGACATCATCATTGCGATAGCATGTTCAGCGATGGTGGTCGTGCTGCCACTGGGTGTGTTGGTGACAACAATCCCTTTACGGTTTGCTGTTGGCATGTCGATGTTTTCGACACCAATACCTGCGCGTGAAATAATTTTTAGTTTGGTTGCTGCTTCGATGATCTCTTCAGAAACCGTCGTGCCGCCGCGAACCAGCAATGCATCATAGTCCGGGATGACTTCGAGGAGTTCTGCCGGGGTGATGCTGGGTCGATATTCCAGTTCAATATCTTTGGCTTCGCCGAAAATCTTTAAACCTTCAGGGGAAAAATTGTCGGAAATGAGAACTTTCAAAAAGGTCACCTCAGCACATGAACGTCGCGTTTCTTGGCATGTTGTGTACGGTAGACAGGCTGTAGCAACCTAGCAACTGGCTGGGGGGGATGTCAAGGTGAAAGCAAGCAGGTGGGGGGATGAAAAAAGGCCCTGTCGTTAGACGGCAGGGCCTGGTTTTTTAAGCGTCGTTTTTACAGCTTGATTACGTTAGCTGCTTGAGGGCCTTTTTGACCATCAGTAATTTCAAATTCAACGCGATCGCCTTCGGCCAGGGACTTGAAGCCGTCACCAGAGATAGCAGAGAAGTGTACGAATACGTCCGGACCGCCATCTTGCTCAATGAAACCAAAACCTTTTGCGTCATTGAACCATTTTACTGAACCTTGTGCCATTGTGTCTTACTCCTTATTTTGCCGGCCGTGCCGGTCTGTATCAGTGCCTTCAGCCGGAATTCTGTGGTGCGTTGTCGAACCGTAAAACAAAAGAAATTCCGTACTAAACCGAAGGCATAAAGCTACGCTAACATGCCATTGTGTGCAACGGCAAGAAAAAAGTGTATGGAAGCAGCTTGTTGGGGCTGCGACGGATAATAAAAAAGCGGAAGCATAATCGCCCCCGCTCTTTTATTAATTCCGCTGTTCTGAAGGATTAACCTTCAGAAATAGCGCCTACTGGGCAGGCATCTTCGCAAGCGCCGCAGTCGGTGCAGGTGTCAGCATCGATAACGTACTGATCAGCACCTTCGGAAATAGCGCCTACAGGACAGCTGTCTTCACATGCACCACAGCTGGTGCAGTCTTCACTAATTACATAAGCCATTTTTACTCTCCTTTAAACAAGGTTTCAAATTGGGATTTCAGTCAAATCCCTAACGAACAAACTTTTCTCAATATACAGAGTTTTTATGTCATGTCTAGCAAAAAAAAAGATCGACCGCCCCCTTTTTTCCTGCTTCGAAAAATGGCGCAGAGTGGCTTTTTAAGCGGTGTTCGGGCTTAATTAAAGCCGAATTCCAATCTGATATACGAGTATTGCAAGGAGGAAGGCAATACCGGTGTTGAAAAACAGCGCAAAGCAGGCCCATTGCCAACTGGACTCGCGGGCCATGACGACGATGGTGACAAAGCAGGGAGCATAGAGCAGCACGAACAGGATGGCGCTGAGCGCCGAAGCTCGATTCCAGTCTTTATCATTGCGGATTCGTTGCACTAGAGTGCGTGTTTCTTCGCTGTCGGCCTCCCCGAGGGAATAGGCGGTACCCAGTGTGGATACGATCACCTCTTTGGCGGCGACGCCGCCGATCAAGGCAATATTGGTGCGCCAGTTGAAGCCCGCCAAGCGACTGACTGGTTCCAGCATGGTGCCCAGTTGGCCGGCAGCCGAATGCTGTAGGGCCGTCATGCTCTGTTGTTGATCAATGTCACGCAATTGCTGGTTGAGTTGGGCTGCCCGGGGTGCCGCTGGTGCCTGTTCTAACGCTGACTGCAATGGCAGACGCTGTTGATCAAAGAACTGCTGTTGGGCCGGAGTCAGGCCGGGGAAGGTCATGGCAACCCAGAGTAGAATCGAGATGGCAAGAATGACTGTGCCGGCCTTTTTAATATATTCCCAGGTGCGTTCCCATGTATGGATGCTGATCCCCTGCAGGGTGGGCCAACGATAGGGGGGCAGTTCCATAACAAAGGGGGTCGACTCGCCACGGATCAGCGTTGAGCGTAGCAGGCGGGCCACCAGCAGGGCCATGATCCATGCGGTCAGGGTGATGCCGAACATGATCAGCGCCCGATGCTCGGAGAAAAATGCTCCGATCAGCAACAGAAATACTGGGATTTTCGCCCCGCATGGCATGAACGGGGCCGTTAAGATTGTTGCCAGTTTTTCGCGCGGGCTGCGTAGGGTGCGGGCCGCCATGACGCCGGGAACGGCGCAGCCACCGGCAATACCGCCGGAAATGATAAACGGCATCACTGAACTGCCGTGCAGCCCGAAGGTGCGGAATACTTTGTCCATCATGTAGGCAACACGTGCCATGTAGCCGCTGTCCTCTAAAAAGGCGATCATGATAAACATAATCATGATCAACGGCACGAAACTCAGCACGCCGCCGATGCCGTCAATCACACCGGAAACGATCAGCGATTGCAGGTGCCCTTCGGGGAGGAGGGCGGTGACGCTATCCCCCAGCCAAGAAAACAGCATCTCCATCAGTTGTAGGGGGTAATCACCCAACGTAAATGTGACTTGAAACATCAGGTAGAGTAACGACATCATCAGAGTTGGACCCAATATCTTATGGGTCAGTACTCGATCCATACTGTCGGTGATGTCCATCCGGTCAACCTGTGCAGGGTGGATGACAATTCCCTGGCGCAACAGAGAATGGATAAAGCCGTAACGGTAGTCAGCTATAATTGCTTCAGGAAACGAGTTAAGCGTTTTGTTGCAGTGTTCACGAAGTGTGTCAACGATGGATTCAAGTTGAGCGGCAATCTCCGGGAGCTCTGCGCCCCGTTGTTGAATCTCTTCGTCCCCTTCGAGATATTTAATGGCCACCCAGCGTGCCGGGTAACGATCCGTAAGGAAACTTGATGTGCTGATCAGGGTTTCCATCTCCTCCAGTACGGGATCAATATCCGGACCGTAGGAGATGTGCAGGGGTTGCCATCCCTCTGTCGTGGTGGCTGTGCTGCGGGTGATCTGTTCAAGCAGTTGTTGTTTGCCTTCGCCGGAGCGGGCCACGGTGCCGATGGCCGGGCAGCCGAGGCGCTGTGACAGACGTTCGAGGTCGATCTGCATCCCCTTGTTGCGTACGTCATCCATCATGTTCAGGGCCAGCATGACAGGGATTCCCAGTTCGAGAAACTGCACCGTAAGGTAGAGGTGACGCTCCAACTTGGTGGCATCGACGACGTTAACGACAAGATCCGGTCGTTCCTCGACCAGAACCTGGCGGGCAACCAGTTCCTCCTGGGTGTAGGCGGTCAGGGAGTAGCAGCCGGGGAGATCAATGATGTTGAGTTGGGTGCCCTGAAACAGCAGACTGCCCTCTTTGCGTTCAACAGTGATTCCCGGATAATTGCCGACATGTTGTCGTGAACCGGTGACATTATTGAACAGCGTTGTTTTCCCGGCATTGGGATTGCCGGCAAAGGCGATATGGCTGGTTTTCATGCCGAAGGCTCTTTCTTTTCTACGGTGATATGGTCCGCTTCATTGTTTCTCAGGGTCAGAGTGAAACCACGCAGGCGCAGGGCCACCGGATCTTTAAGGGGCGCGCGACCGATGATTTCGATCTCAGTGTTGGGGACCAGGCCCATATCGCGCAGACGGCGCCCCATTTCGCCGGGGGCTGTTACCGAAATAATAATTGCTTTGTCCTGTACGTCTAACTGACGAAGTGAAATACTCATGAATACCGATTTGTGGGTTTGGATTTAGTCATGGATTGATTTTGAAAGTGTTTTTCATTATAGGAATGGCGCGGGCTGAGTCAAGGGGAAAGTAGGCTTATCAGAAGAAGGTTGGGAAATATATTTTTGTTGACTGCGCTGATTTTAAAAAGGGGTGCCAATGGTAGAAAAACAACAGATTCAGCCAAAAACTCAACGCATCATTCTCTTTCCGGGTCTGGCGGCAGATGAGCGAATGTATGCCGGTCTTGGTCTATTGCCGGTTCCGCTTGTCACCCCCCGCTTGTTGGTGCCCGAATCAGGTGAAACCATGGCAGCATATGCGCGTCGCCATGTTGAGATATATGCCATCGGGCCTGAGGACATTGTCGGCGGCACTTCCTTCGGCAGTATGGTCGCGGCGGAAATTTGCCGTCAGCAGTCGGCCCGCGCATTGGTGTTGCTCAGTGGCGCGTTATCCTCCGCTGCCCTGGTAAAGCAATCCCGCAAGCTCAATCGTTTGGCCGCCTACGTGCCGTTCTTTATGACGCGGCGGCTGTTGATGAGTTCCTTTTTTCTGCACGCCGTATTTGGCGATGCTGATTCGGATCAGATTGAACTGGGGCGGGCAATGATTCGCCAGACACCGAAACCGTTATTGTTGGAAGGGGGGCGGTTGGCAGCCGGTTATCAGCCGACAACTACGATCCAATGTCCCCTCTTTGCATTGCATGGCGGCCATGATCGGGTGATCCGAGCGCCGCAGTTGGATAACGTTGAGCTGATTGATGATGCCGGACATGGCATGGTGGTGAGTCATGCTGGGCAGGTGACGGAGTTTTTGTGTCGGCTATGCCAGCAGGTGGCCGGGGATACATCGCTCAAACTGTAATTGAATGGACCTTTTCGGTTTTTCCTGATTTATCAGACCTCCTGAATTCGTATAGTAAGTGCATAACCTCGCAACCGGTAAATGCGGGCGATTACATTTGAGACAAAAACAAGACTCAGGTGTAACCTACGCAAGCAGTTACCACACTATTTGCGGAGGTTAG
>JAGGYC010000132.1 GCA_021162745.1 Desulfuromonas sp.
ATTGCTCTGATGTGAGGTTCTGCTACACTCTTTTTTTCTGGATAAACTTCATTGTAGAATAACGTATAGGATGAATTGATTCAATGGAGCGATTTGAGATTGTCGACGAGTATGATCGTGTTATCGGCCAGCGTTTGCGTTCTGAATGCCATGGGAATCCCGATTTGATCCACCGTGTGGCTCATGTTCTTGTTTTTAACTTGGCAGGAGAATTGGTTCTCCAGAAGCGCTCGGCGAATAAAGATGTTCAGCCTGGCCGGTGGGACACCAGTGTCGGTGGTCATCTTGACCCTGGCGAGGATTATCTTCAGGCAGCTCGGCGAGAGATGTTCGAGGAGCTGTCCATAACCGACCTCCCCTTAACACCTCTGTATTCATCTCAAATCAGAAACGCATTTGAATCTGAGAATGTCATGACCTATCTGGCGATTTTCGATGGAGAAGTTCGTTTTAATCCACTGGAGATTGATGAGGTGAAATTCTGGTCTGCTGATGAGATCGAGGCGATGCTGGGAAAGGATCTATTTACGCCGAACTTTGAAGAGGAGTGGGGGCTGTGGCTCGATTGGTCGGCGCAGAATCCCGGCTGGTTGTTGCTTAAATAAGATGCGTTGTGGTTTGTCGTTGCCTTTTTATTGTGCAGCAGCAAGGGGGGAGCCCTGTTTGTAAATGCCGACTCTGTTGTGGTGTGCTGTGTAATATGCCGATATTGTGTAGAAAACAGATGACGAAAAAAGTGATCAATCTTTTCTTGGTTATGGCAAGCATTTTGCTATTAGTTACTGTAACCGTATTCGAATTATAAATCTCTTGTCATGGTTTAACGGAGGATAGACGGCAATGAAAAAAGTGGAAGCGATTATCAAGCCCTTTAAGCTCGATGAAGTTAAGGAAGCCTTAAGCGAGATTGGTATTCAGGGCATTACCGTAAGTGAGGTCAAGGGTTTTGGGCGGCAGAAGGGTCACACCGAGCTGTATCGCGGCGCAGAATATGTCGTTGACTTTATTCCCAAGATTAAAATGGAAATTATCGTTTCCGATGATATTGTTGCTAAGGTCGTTGAACAGATTGCCGATGCGGCAAAGACGGGGCGTATTGGTGATGGCAAGATTTTTGTGACATCGGTTGAAGAGGTTGTTCGTATCCGCACCGGTGAAACAGGTGATGACGCATTATAAATAGTACTTTATTCGTTTTTATGTCCATTCTAAAAGGAGAATCGATTGATGACACCAAGAGAAGTTGTTCAGTTCGCTAAAGAAAATAATGTGAAGATGATTGATTACAAATTCCTCGACTTTGTAGGGATTTGGCAGCACTTTAGCACTCCTATTTCAGAATTTGATGAGGATACATTTGAAGAGGGTATCGGTTTTGACGGTTCCTCTATCCGAGGCTGGCAGCCCATTCACAACAGTGACATGTTGCTGATCCCGGTTCCTGAAACTGCAAAAATTGATCCTTTCATTGAAGCAACGACCCTGAGCCTGATCTGTAATATTATCGATCCGATCACCCGCGAAGGCTACTCCCGTGATCCCCGCTTTATTGCCACCAAGGCTGAAGCTTACCTGAAGTCAACCGGTATCGGTGATACCGCTTTCTTTGGTCCTGAGCCTGAGTTCTTCATCTTTGATGATGTCCGTTTCGAGTCCACCTGCAACCAGTCTTTCTATGCAGTTGACTCCATGGAAGGCCGTTGGAACACTGGCCGTGATGAGTATCCGAACCTCGGTTACAAGCCTCGTCATAAAGAAGGTTACTTCCCTTGTGCTCCGACCGACTCTTCCGTTGATCTGCGTAACGAGATGGTTGAAGTGCTGCAAAGTGTTGGTATGCGTATTGAGGCTTCTCACCATGAGGTTGCTTCCGGTGGTCAGTGCGAAATCGATATGCGCTTTGACTCTCTGGTTAGCATCGGTGACACCGTTCAGTGGTTCAAGTACATCATCAAGAACGTTGCCGTACGTAACGGTAAAACCGTAACTTTTATGCCTAAGCCGATTTATGGTGATAACGGTTCCGGTATGCATGTTCACTCCTCCATCTGGAAAGATGGCGAGAACCTGTTTGCCGGCGACGGTTACGGCGGCCTGTCCAAGATGGCCATGTATTACATCGGTGGTATCATGAAGCACGCCAAAGCATTGTGCGCCTTCACCAACCCCAGCACCAACTCCTACAAGCGTCTGGTTCCTGGTTATGAGGCTCCGGTCAACTTGGCTTACTCCAACCGTAACCGTTCTGCCTCTCTGCGTATCCCGGTAACCAATGTCCCGGGTGCCAAGCGTGTTGAGTATCGTACGCCTGATCCCTCCTGTAACGGCTACCTGTGCTTCGCCGCTATCCTGATGGCGGGCCTCGACGGTATCGAGAACAAGATCGATCCGGGGCAGCCTCTGGATAAAGATATCTATGGTCTGTCTCCAGAAGAACTCAAGGATATCCCTTCTGTAGCGACGTCGCTGGAAGATGCTCTGCAGTGCCTGCAGGCTGATCATGAATTCCTGCTCAAAGGTGACGTGTTTACCCAGGATGTTATCGACAAGTGGATCGAGTACAAGACCGAAGCGGAAGTTAACCCCGTTCGTATGCGTCCGACACCGGAAGAGTTTAACCTCTACTACGACATCTAAACAGAATTATCCATTTTACCGATAACTCTTAAGTAATAAAAAAGCCCCTGATTAATTTCAGGGGCTTTTTTTTGATTAATCAATCTGAGCGTGGATACTGCTTCAGGTTCGGTTTTTTGGTACGTGGACGATAATTGACAAGAAAGAAGTGTTCATTAGGTTTGTGTTGCGGATTTGTGTTTTTTTATATATATTGAGTGGCTTGAAAGTGGCTTGAAAAAAGGGGATTGAATGTGGAATTCAATTCATAAAATTTTATGGAGGTTGTAATGAAAAAAAGTATTGCTGTTGTGACAGGTATGTTGGTTGTTTTGGCTGGTTCAGCTTATGCTCAATCAGAAGTAAAAGGGGCTATTCTTAACAATTCAAATGTGAAGAATGCCGCTAATATTGCTATTGGAACAGCTAACAAGGCCAAGGTTGGTTCCATTGGGGTTAAAAATTCATCGATCCAGGGTGCGGTATTGAATAACTCCAACGTTAAGAATGCTGCCAACATCGCCATCGGTACAGCCAACAAGGCTAACATGGGTTCGGTAAACATTCAGGGTTCTGCCGTCAAGGGCGCGGTACTGAATAACTCCAACGTTAAGAATGCTGCCAACATCGCCATCGGTACAGCTAACAAGGCCAACATGGGTTCGGTAAACATTCAGGGTTCTGCGGTTAAGGGCGCGGTACTGAATAACTCCAACGTTAAGAATGCTGCCAACATCGCCATCGGTGTGGGAAATACGGCTAACATGGGTTCGGTAAACATTCAGGGTGCCAATATCCACGGTGCGGTATTGAATAACTCCAATGTCAAGAACGCTGCCAATATCGCTATTGGCGTAGGCAATGAAGCCAACATGGGTTCTATCGTTGTCGAGTAAACGCTAATTTGTAGAGTTAAGTCCCCTTGGATGCTTTAGCATCCAAGGGGATTTTCTTTATCTTTGTGGAGGGTGCATTGAAGACAATCAGCGTTGTATTCACGTTACTGTTTGTGCTGGCGTTTTCTTCATTAGTGGTTGCCGGTGACCTCGATGATGGAATTTCCAAGTTTACGGATGACAGTATCTCTAAATGGGATGATCTGGGCAAGAAAGAGCGCAACGTCAATTATATTAAACTCAATGCACGTAGTCAGGCTGATGTTCGTTCAAATGGCAGTGGCGCGGTGCAGGGGGGCAGTGGTGGTGGCAACATGAACAGTGTCGTTCTCGGTGCCGGTGGAACGATTCGTGGTGATGTGATCATTATTGATGACAGTAGGGGTGATAAGACTCAGGTGGTCGAGTAGGCAGCCGTGCTGTCATTTGGCATATCACCTGCGATGAGGAGTGACGATGAACTTCAGAAAAACGTATGAATCTAAACTGTATTTCGTGCTGCAAATGGGACTGGCGTTTTGCCTGACCGTGTTGCTGGCTTCCTGTGCCGCCGTAGATCCGGGCAAAGTTGATGTTGAGTTGAAAAAAACTGCACCTAAAATAAAGGTGACCACGTACTCACAGGCATTGTCCGATCTCGGTTTGATGTCGGAGATCTATGCCACTGGTTCACTGAAGATTCAAAGTAACCCCATTGGTGACAACACTGGAACGGCACAGTCCACGGGGGGCGAGATTCCGCGGGATATTACCGAGATGATCAAGAGTTCGCTGAACTCCATTGGCGGTAACATCACCTTTATCCCTTATGATCCTGCCTATATGCAGAATCAAATGGTCACGGGGTATTCAAATTTCGAAAATAAACTGATCCCCGATGTCGTGATCAGTGGTGGCATCACTGAGTTTGACCGCGGACTTGAGACTCGTGGCGAAAATACCGATGTTGGTGCTGAGGCTGAATTTACCGGTATGAAGGATTGGTTGCCATCGAAACGAGTTTCCGTCGATTATGGTTCCAGTTCTAAAGATGGTTTGGCCCGCATTACTCTTGATTTCAATCTGCTTGATTTTAGAACCATGGCCGGCATTGCCAAAATGAATACTGTTAACAGTATGGAAGTGGCTAAGGCGATGGGCAATAAAGAGCTGGGCATAACCATTTTTGGTCCGACTTTTGGCCGTAAGGGCTCGATCAAGAAAGTACAGGGACGTCATGCTGCTGTTCGACTGTTGGTCGAATTGAGTATGATTCAGATCGTCGGTAAACATCTGGTAATGCCGTACTGGCGTCTGCTCGGTGATGAAAATGAGCCTGACAATATCGTTATTACGGCCCTGCAACGAAGTTATTACAACTTGAGTGAACAACAGCGCACGGCCATGGTGCAAGAATGGTTATACCTGCATGGATATGATGTTGATGTGACGGGTAGTATCGGTACACAGACGGTCGCGGCCATGCAAAACTTTGAGCCAACATTTGATGGCAGTCATTCGATCTCTGTTGACTCATTTATTGAGATCTATACGACCATTCCCATTGATGAAAAAACATTGGGTCGGCGTAACCAGCTTTATCGGATAGGACAGCAGGCGAGTGCGGTCAATCCTGTGGTTGTTGCTCCTCAAGTACAACAGGTTGAGGTTGTAGAACAGGTCGCACAGGCGGCACCTGTGGTACAGGTGGCAGCTTCGCAAGCAGCTCCGGCGCCGGTGGCTGCGCCCGTAGTGAAAAAAGGTATTGGTCGTATTCTTAGTGATGAAGAATGGTAGCCAAAATTAGGAGGATTGTATGAAGCTACTGATAAAATGTTTGGGGGTTATCGTACTCCTTTCGCTACTGGTCGGTGTCTCACCATCCTGGGCAGGAAATAAACGGATTATGTCGATTCGTGCGGCCAAAGTACTCGCTGAACGAGCCCTGGTTGAGTCGGTTTATGGCTTGAAGTTGCGTGCGACTGAATCTGTTGAAAATATGGTTGCGGCCAGCTTTGAAGGTTCGACAGAATCGAAGACCAAGGCGTTGATCAAGGGGATAAAGTTTGAAGATGTCGTTTACGACGAGCCGTCGGATATTGCCAAAGTGACGGCGATTATCAGTCTGCCCAGTATTACAAACATCGATGGTCAAACTGTGGATCTCCACAATAAGGTGTTTCGTCGGGTCGCTTTTGCGACCTCAACTCCGTCTCAGGCCGGGCCTTTGATGGCTATGCGTGCTGCTGAGCTGGACGCCTACAAGCAGATGATTAAACAGGTTGTTGGTTTTCAACTGGAAAGTGAAACCAGTGTTGAAAATTACATGCTTAAAAGTGATACGGTGAAGACGAAGGTGATGGCGACCATTTTCATGGCTGAACTTGTTGAATATGGTTGGGATGATTACGGTGATGCCTTTGTGATAATGCAGCTGAATCTTTCTGAAGTTGGCTCCATGCTCGGTGAGCCGGTACAGTCTGCAGAGGAATTTGTTCAGGTTGAAGGACAAGGTTCTCAGGCCGATGACTTTAAAGAGGCACAAAGTTCCTGATGCGTATCTGTAAAATAGGGGAGATTGACCATGAATAAGCGATTACCCTGGATCCTCGTCGGAATATTATCGACGGTGTTAATGCTGTTTCTCTTAGGAGCTACCGACATCAGCGCACCAAACTATGGACGCTACCAGCTGTCATCGTGGAGCACCGATATCGGTGGAGACCGTGCCGCTGTTGGGGCTTTTATCATCGATACGGCAACGGGTGAAACGAAAACTGCTTATACCCGAATTCTCGATGTTAAGGGAACTGGGATTATCTTGAAGAATGACTTAAAGACAACATTCCATTCCATTAAATAGTTGATAGATGTACAGATTTTAAAAAGGCCCATCGGATGATGGGCCTTTTTTAGTTGCTGCGCTAAGCATGGCGGGTGATGCTCTGTATCAGTTGATGCGGATATCCTTACGGTAGAGCCTGAGACTGTTGCTGACGACGGTTACGCTGCTTAAGGACATGGCCAAGGCCGCTAGCATTGGATGGAAGTGACGAAGGAATTCCGGTGTCTGGCTAAAGGGGGCCAAGGCTCCTGCCGCTACGGGGATGAGAATGATGTTGTAAATAAAGGCCCAGAACAGGTTTTGGCGGATCACCTGCATGGTGCTTCTGCTGATTTGGACCGCTAAGGCTGCACGGGTCAGGTTGCCTGAAACAAGGACAATGTCGGCACTTTCCATGGCAATGTCTGTTCCATTGCCCATTGCCATGCCAACGTCCGCCTGAGCTAAAGCCGGAGCATCGTTGATGCCATCTCCCACCATCGCAACACGGTATTTCTGTTGTTCCTTCTTTACAATTGCACCCTTTTCAGCAGGGAGAACGTCGGCGATATAGTGTGTTATCCCTGTAGCCTGGGCAATACTCTGGGCTGTTTGTTCATGATCTCCCGTCACCAGTGTGGTGCTGATCCCCAACCGGTGGAGTTGATCAATTGCCAGGGCAGAATCAGCCTTTATCGGATCGGAAAGGGCGATCACTCCGATCGGCAGATCCTGTTCTGCGACAACCATGACCGTCTTGCCTTCCTGTTGCAGCTGTTGCAGGGATGTTTCAGCCGTATCCGTCATCTGCTGTACAAACCAGGTGGGTTTACCGATTTTATATTTTTTATCGGCAAGAACCCCTTCGACGCCAAAACCGCTTGAGGAATGGAACTGCCGTACGTCTGTTAGTGGTAGTGTTCTTTGTTGGGCGGCCGTGGTGATCGCCTTTGCCAAGGGATGTTCCGAGCCCTGTTCTATGCTCGCCGCAATGATCAATACCTCATCGTTGTTAACTTCATCTGTCAGCGAGATGATGTCGGTCACGGCTGGGCGTCCCTCGGTGATGGTGCCTGTTTTGTCGATGAGAAAATGGCTGGTCTGTGCTGTCATCTCCATACCGCTACCGTTTTTAAACAGAATCCCCTGTTCGCTTGCTTTTCCGATCCCTGCCATTAAAGCGGTTGGTGTTGCCAGTCCCAACGCACAGGGACAGGCAATGATCAGTACGGCAATGAGGCGGATCATTGCCGGGACAAATTCACCGCCAATGCCCCACCATAGGATGAATACGCTGCAGGCGATGATAAGAACTATCGGGACAAAGATTGCCGCGATCCGATCAGCCAAGTCTTGAATAGGCGCTTTGCTGCCCTGTGCTTCCTGAACCATCTGAATAATTTGCGCCAGAACCGTCTCATTACCGACCTTTGTGGCTTCCATCTTCAGTAAGCCGTGTAAATTGGTCGTACCGGCAGTAAGGGGTGATTTTTTAACCTTATCGACGGGCAGGGGTTCACCACTGAGCATCGATTCATCGACGCAACTTTCTCCTGAAATAACAATGCCGTCAACGGGGATGTTTTGACCCGGCCTGATGAGCAGTTGGTCACCGATCTGTACCTGTTTGACATCGATCTCCTGTTCTTGATCCTGGCTAAGGCGGATAGCTGTTTTAGGACTCAGATCCATCAGTTTGCGAATGGCCGCACCTGTCTTGCCCTTGGTTTGTGCCTCCAGCATCTTGCCGAATTTGATCAGGGTGATGATCACCGCCGAGGTTTCAAAATAAACGTGACTACCGAGCAGGGGGATAAATAACAAGGACAGGGAGTAAAAATAGGCAATACTTGATCCCATTGCCACCAGTACGTCCATATTGCTGGTCCGGTTGCACAGGCTGCGATAGGCGCCCTGGTAAAAACTGAGGCCGGTATAAAACTGAACCGGTGTGGCCAGAGCCAGAAATAGCCAATTGACCCAGTCGTCATGACTCCAACTCCCCAGCAGTGAGAAATCGCGACTCATGCTCAAGGTGAACAGGGGTAAGGTAAAGCACAGCCCAACCAGGAATGGGCGCCGCTGATCACGCTGGTCAGTGGCAGCATAATCGTCCACCGGGACGGCATGGTAGCCGCACTGTTCGATGGCAATGATCAGCTGGGGTATGTCAATGAGGGAGGCATCGTAAGTGATCGTCGCGATTTCACTCGCAAAATTGACTGTGGCCAAGATAACCGCCGTATTTTGATTGAGGGATTTTTCAATAGTCAGTGCGCAATTAGCGCACGACATTCCTGAAATTCCAAGTTGAATCTCTTGTGTTTCCATAACATCCCTCCGCTGTTAGCGGAAGTTTATCATGTTTCTTGTGGATTACCATTTGGCGTAAAGAGGTAATGACGGTAGCGGAGGTCGATCGTCTCGATATTAATTGTCGGACGGCATAATCGAGCTGTGTTATTGTAACTGCCGTCAGATTGTATCATCCCATTCCGAGGTTTTTTCGTGAGTTCTACACCTTTAGAAACATTGCAAACCGTCTTCGGCTACCGTCAGTTTCGACCTTTGCAGCAGCAGATTATTGAAACTGTTGTTCAGGGCCGGGACGCCTTTGTGTTAATGCCCACCGGCGGTGGCAAGTCGTTGTGTTTTCAGATTCCCGCCCTTCATCGCTGCGGGGTAGCGATTGTTGTTTCACCGTTAATTTCGTTGATGAAGGATCAGGTCGATGCGCTAAATGCCAACGGTGTCCGAGCGGCCTATTATAATTCGTCCCTGAAAAGTGATGAGGCCCGACAGGTGCTGGCCCGATTGCACAATGATGATCTCGACCTGCTTTATGTGGCACCAGAGCGGTTGATGAGCGAGACATTTATTGAGCGGTTACAACAGATACCTCTGTCCTTGATCGCCGTCGATGAAGCCCACTGTGTTTCACAATGGGGACATGACTTTCGTCCCGAATATGTCAAGCTCGGCCAGCTTCGGCAGCATTTTCCACAGCTGCCGCTGATTGCGTTGACGGCTACGGCTGATCCACAGACTCGTCAGGATATTCTCAATCGGCTGTGCCTGACTAGCGCTCCCGTTTTTATCAGTGGTTTTGATCGTCCCAATATCCGCTATACCGTTGTCGACAAGCAGAAACCCTTTGCTCAATTAGAGCAATTTCTTGAACAACATCGTGAAGAGTCGGGAATCGTCTATGCCTTAAGTCGCAAGCGCGTTGATGAGATTGCCGGCAAACTGGCAGGGCAGGGTGTTGCCGCCGCTGCGTACCATGCTGGATTGCCCGCCAGCGAACGGCAACGGGTGCAAGAAGCCTTTTTGCGCGATGATGTGCAGATTGTCGTGGCCACCGTTGCTTTCGGTATGGGGATCGACAAGCCCAATGTCCGTTTTGTCGTCCACTATGATCTGCCGAAAAATATCGAAAGCTATTATCAGGAAACCGGACGTGCCGGTCGCGATGGCCTGGCCGCTGAAGCGCTGCTGCTGTTTGGTTACGGTGACATTGCCATCGCCCGCGGTTTGATTGAAAAAGGGAATAATCCCGATCAGAAGCGAATTGAAATCCATAAACTCAATGCCATGGTCAGTTACGCCGAGCCCTTAACCTGTCGGCGGCGGGCATTGCTTGGCTATTTCGGTGAAACGACCGTTGAGGATTGCGGCAATTGCGATATGTGTCTCAACCCGCCGGATCGTTACGATGCCACCGAGGATGCCCAGAAGGTACTGTCCTGTGTCTATCGGGTCGGGCAACGCTTTGGCGCCAAGCATGTGATTGATGTGTTACGCGGTTCACAGAACCAACGTATCGGCCAGCTCGGCCATGATCGGTTAAGCACCTTTGCCATCGGCAAGGATAAAATTCAGGACGCCTGGAGTAGTTTGATTCGCCAATTGGTGCATCTTGGCTATCTCTATCAGGATGTCGCCAACTATTCGATATTGAAGCTGACCGAATCGTCGCGAGCCGTTCTGACGGGTCAACAGCAACTTGAACTGGCTCGTCCGCGCGTGAAGGCCACCAGCAGAAAACCGGTTAAAAAACGCGCCATGGATCTCGATTACGATGAAGAGTTGTTTCAAATCCTGCGTCAGCGTCGCAAAGAGATTGCCGATGAGACCTCCGTACCGCCGTTTGTGGTGTTCAGCGATGCCAGTCTGGTGGAGATGGCCTTTTATCTGCCCTCGCACGAGGAGGCGATGCTGGCGATCAATGGGGTGGGTAAACATAAGATGGCTAAGTACGGTCAGCAGTTTATTGAGACCATTCTGGAGTATTGCGCCGAGGAATCTTGATGGCGTCGCAAAAAGTCCGCCCTACTGCGTTGCAGCGTTTTTTCAAGACCTCGACATACAACATGTATGCCTTCGTCCTTGAAAAATCACTCCGCCTTGTCGGACAATTTTTTTTGCTTAGCCATCTAATTCATTTTTGCAAGGGGGAGTAACTGACTCCTGCCGGGAGAAGCCATGACCAAGCCACTGAACGCCGTTATCGTGTTCGTTCTTCTCTGCTGCGCCGTTTTCTTCGGCTGCGACAACACCAAGCTGACGCCGATTCCTGAGCATGGCGTCATCCTCGCCTTTGGCGACAACGTGACCGTGGGCGTCGGTGCCGATTCTTCCCATAGCTATCATAGTACTCTATCAACACTAAATTTTCGGGTCTGACTTCGCCTCGCACCATTCCTGCCGCGTTGCGAAAACCTTGAAGTGGAGCTGTACTCCTGCGGTTTCGCGCCTTGCATGTTAACCAAACAATGCATGTTACTCGGCATAAACCGCAATAGTCTATATTACCAAGTTAGAGAGAACCACAAAAAAGCATCAAAAAACGCATCGTAGAGATATTTGAAGAAATTCCCATCTACGGTGCAGCCAAAGTACATCAACAGCTACTCGAAGACGGCTTCGACGTAAGCTTAAACACCGTGGCAAGCTATCGGCAACAATTCGGTTTCAAGGCAGTTTTGGCGGTAAAACCAGTCACCACCACCCCGATTGAAGAGCATAAAAAGCATAGTTACAAATTACGAGGGCTAGATATAACACACGTCAATCAAGTATGGAGCACCGATATCACCTACATAAAAACAAATGACGGCATGGTCTACTTAGCCGCCATAATAGACTGGTATTCCAAGGCCGTACTATCATACAAAATATCCAATACAATGGATAGCTCCCTGGTCATGACGGTACTAGATCAAGCCCTCTCCAACCATACAGCACCAGAAATATTTAACACCGATCAAGGAAGCCAATATACCAGCGAAATTCACACAAAACGCCTTAAAGACAAAGGGATCACCATCTCCATGGATGGCAAAGGCAGTGCAAAATGTGAACGAATCTATCTCAATGAATACGCTACCATTGCCGAATTGAAGGCAGACGTTGCTGATTATATAGATTTTTATAACAACAAAAGGTCCCATGAAACACTGGGCTACCAGAAACCCATGAATGTGTATAACGAAGGCATTTTAATGGTTAAATCAATGGATGACGCTGCCTAGATATTAGGAATAAGAATCTTTAAATAATTGTCTTGACTGTTTGGGGTACTATAATCAATAACAACGAATAGCCTTGGAAATGATGCTGCTCGAAGAGCATGTGGGTGATATCCTCGGCGTTACCGCCGAAGTAGATGAGGAGCGGGGCAGGTTGGTTTCCCTTGGCCTGCAGATACCAGCCGTGCAGCTTGGTACCGTCAGCGCTGGTGAGGCGGAGTTCGCTATCGGCAAAGCGGCTGCGGAGTTCGGCGAGGGTCTGGGACGAAAGTTTGGCACCGAGGAAGATCATGCCATCCTGCATGAAGTAGAGCTGGGCACTGAGCAGAATCGTTACGGCCAGGATAATGGTAAGTATCGATGTGATGAATGACATGGCTCCTCCTTGTTAAGAAGTATACATGCAGTTACCGCGCTCGGTTTGGTTCAGGTACATTTATTGACATATTATTATTGTGGGTGGACTTAGCGAACCCTTTTTGTGGGCCTTGCCTATCCTGCGCCCTCCCCACATGGTGTCCATTGGGCATGCAGTGCAATAAGATTATCGAAAACGGGCGGTTTCGTGACAATGCTTACAAGTTGCTGGAGCTTTTCTGCCTTCATTTAAAGTGCTGCGAGTTCGGCATCCTGCGTTACTACTTCTGTTTTTAGGACAGATGAACAGTGAGCACCGGTTATAGAAATTACTGGTCGTTTCATTGCTGTGGGTGGTATCTATTCACGACGTGCTTTAAACGATAGTTACATCCAATACCGTTCTGATTGAGGTTGTTGTGAAAAATAAATTGTTACGACTGGTCGAAATCATCCAGGAAGATTTTCCTGAGGAGATTGTTACTGTTTTTAAATTGACCAAACGGCCACCACTGAATGAGTGTATTGCCCTGATTTGCCAGGCACGGGATTTTTATCAGCGTCGCTCGGAGACCCTTTGGCTTGAAGCTGGTAAGCAGCGGACGCCTGAGGAGCGGCGGGCGGCAGCGCTGACTGAAGTGGCCTCGTTTGTGTTTGCCTATCTGACGGGCGATGCCAGGGAGTATGCCGAGAGCGCCGTGGCGGCGCTGGCGACTTTGGGTCGCCAAGGGGATGGTGAAATTATCAAAATCCTGGCGCGGCGTTAAAGACCTCTCGGAGTTTGTCGGCTACGACTGTACAGCGCTACTTTTACCTTTCTTTTACTTTTTGCTGTTTCAAAAACACGTATTGTTGAACGGACGTTACCCTTTTTAGCTGAGGAGGCATGGTTGCCATGAGCGCACGGGTCGGAACAGCACGCTATAGTACGACAGAAGAGCTGGCGAACAGCATTACCCATGGTGTCGGTATCGTGCTGGCGATCTGCGGTTTAGGGATTCTTATTACCGTTGCTGCCGAGTCTGGCGGTGTCTGGCATATGGTCAGCTGTAGCGTTTTTGGTACGACATTGATCCTGCTCTATGCTTCATCCACCCTTTATCACAGTATCCCGTTGCCGCGTGCCAAGGCGGTGTTGCGGGTGTTTGACCATGTGGCGATTCTATTGTTGATTGCCGGCACCTATACCCCATTTACCCTGATAACATTGCACGGGCCATGGGGGTGGTCGTTGTTTGGGGTGATCTGGTTTTTGGCGGTGGCGGGTATCTTCATCGAACTGAGTACATTACGCCGGCGCCGAGCATTGTCGATTGCCCTTTATGTGGCCATGGGCTGGGTGATTGTGCTGGCGGTAAAACCGTTGCTGGCGGCGCTGCCGTCGGAGGGTTGGCTGCTGTTGCTGTTGGGAGGATTAGCCTATACCGGTGGCATTGGCTTTTATCTGTGGCGAAGGTTGCCGTATCATCATGCCATCTGGCATCTGTTTGTGTTGACAGGCAGTGTGCTCCACTTTTTTGCCGTGCTGCTCTATGTGATGCCGGTGACGGTGCTGACATGAGCATTGCTTTCGGTGATTGAGCAGTCCCCCCCCCTTTTTATTGCATATTCCCGAGTTATTTACTGCGATTGATCATATAGACGACCGCAGCGTCCACCTCATCATTATCAAGAGTTGTTTTGCTGCCTTTAGTCGGCATTCTGCCGACAACGTGGATGGCGTTTTTAATCACCGGGTCGAGACTGTTTCAGGTGCGTGTGGCCCAGTTCTCTTTGTCACCAATCTTCGGTGCGCCCATCACAGCTATATTATAGCAGGCGGCGCAATTTGATTCGTAGATCCGTTGGCCCAGAGCAGCATTGATGGCGGATCTCCTCATTTTCAACCTGTTACAGTCATTAAACTTCGGCAGATTACGGCACTGTAACTTGACGCACGGCTATGGGATGATATTCATTATGTATAAGATGACGGATCTTTTTCAACCCAAGCGGCAACCTGTGTCGTCCTACGGGAGACAGGAATGGAGAGAGTGATGCAAAAAAACAGTGAGAAGTTCGGCATCAGTGACAAGCGGGGACGAGTACAGACCAGCAGTGATCCTTTTCATCCTGAAAAGGGGATGAAGGAACCAGCAATCTGTTCTGGTTGTGGGGCTGTCTACATCCATAAGCGCTGGACCCTTGACCCTGATCAGGTCGCCGCAGTGAAAAAAAATCCTGAGGCGCATAAGGTTGAATGTCCAGCCTGCCAGAAAATTGCCCAGAACTATGCTGAAGGGCACATGATACTCAAGGGCGATTACCTGTGGGCACATGAAGAGGAAATTTGTGCATTACTCAAAACTCAGGAACGAAAGGCGATGAATAAAAATCCTTTGGAACGCATTATTCGTATCGAGCGCGGACCAGACTCGTTGCTGGTGGAGACCACCGAAAAAAAACTGGCGGAGCACTTGGGCCGAGCACTACACAATGCGCATCAGGGCGAATTAGACGTTTCCTGGGATAATGATCATACCCTGTGTCGTGTCAGTTGGAAGCGTTAGCGGAGTTGATCCGTTGCGCTTAAAAAGAGTGGTTGTACATAAAAAAACTCCGCAGCGTTCGCTGAGGAGTTTTTTTGTTGAATCCGTAATATTGCTGACTATGCGTCAGCGTTGTCTGTTACCGGTACAACCAAGGTATGAGTAGCGATCTGATTGATTACTTTTTCCTCGGTTGAATCAATCACATGAGCTTCGAAGAAGTTCATGTGATTATGGTCTGGGACCAGTAGATCGAAAAGTTTGCTTTCACGGATGAAGGTTTTTACTATATCGTTCGGACTGGCCTGAATAATCTTAATTTCAACCGTAACCCCCTGTTTATTCACCTTAGCCAACTGTTTTTTGATCTCCTCTTCCGTGTACATATGGTGAAAGGATCGATAACCTCGAGCCGCAAAGGTTGAGGGTTGAACATTGAGATGCAGTAGCGTCACTGTTGCCGCGTAGCGATGAGCGACATTAAGCGCTGCAAGCAGCACCGCTTCGTCATGTTTGGGGTCAGATAGGCCAATAAGATTTTCTCATAATCCATGATGATACCTCCTGCGTTGCTGAATTGTGTGAACCTGCCTGAATGATTGTCCTATAAAACAGATTTAACACCATACCGACTGTTGTCAATGGATGCCAATGTTGTGCAGGAGATTAAGGGGCAGGGAACAGCAGGGCGTTGTCAATTAAACCGTAGAGCCATGTAGAGGCATTGTTCGTGAGGTGCTGGTACGGCCCGGCAGCCAGGTCGAAAAAGGCCAGGTTCTGGTCAGCGTTGCTATGCCGGAACTCGCCGAACTGATGGCGGCTATCGGCGGCGTGGTGGCGTTGTATGGCCGCGGCATTCCGTTCAGTGTCAGTGCCGCTATCGGCTTCATTGCCCTGTCGGGTATTGCGGTGCTCAATGGCCAGGTGCTGATCGCCGCCATCCGCAATCAGCTGGCCGAAGGTCTGGCGGTACAGCAGGCGGTGATCGTCGCCGCCAAGCAACGTCTGGTGCCGGTGCTGGCAACGGCCATCACCGATGCCGTCGGTTTCCTGCCCATGGCGTTGTCGTTGGGTGTCGGGGCAGCCTGTGTCACGGTTAGGCCGGCATTTTTGCTGAGGATGGCACGACTGGTACTTTTAACCATTTATCGTATGATTTTAACTGTTTAGATTCATTTCCGTCTAAACAGATATTGCACTCCCATTTCACATAGGATAAATTGACTATTCTCATAATATTATTTGGGGAGATTTGACCAGGTGGAGTGAGTGCAGCAGCAAAGTGGGAGATCTACTGCCCCCTGTTTTAATGAACGTAAAGATAGTCATAAAAATATATTAAACAGTCGTATCGCTCTCATGCGTTGATGGATGTGATTAGAATGACCGGCTGCGATAGCCGGGGGATGAAATAATATAAAGCAGTTAACACTCTGTTGTTTAAGAAAGGGGCATTGTGGAACATCTATATCGCCTATGTTATTTCTGGCTGATGATTGTTGCCGTTTCGGGTCTATGGCCACCGGTGGCGTGTGCTGAAGACAACGTATCGCAAAGGGTTCTGCTCCTCCATTCCTACCATCAGGGACTCTCCTGGACCGACGCAATCACTCAGGCCGTTCAAACTGAACTCGCTGATCACTCTGTGGAATTGGTTATCGAATATCTGGACAGTAAACGCCGCCCGCTGATTGATGTGTGGCCGCCGATGAGCCATGCCTTGGCGCAAAAATATCCGTCTGATTATTTTGATGCCATCATCGTCAGCGATAATAATGCATTGCAGTTTATGAACTGCGAGCGGGAGAAGATATTCCCCGAAGTGCCGCTGGTGTTCTGCGGTATCAATCATTTTCAGCCCAAAATGATCCATTTTTTGCAGCCACGGGTCACGGGAGTGACAGAGGAAATTTCTGCTCTGGAAACGGCCCGCTTGATGCAGCACCTGCAGCCTGACCTGAAACGGCTGATTGTTGTGTCAGGGGTAACGGAAACAGCGGCCATTAATGAGCTGAACTGTCGTTATCAACTTCACCAGATTGAAAGCCAGCTAACGCTGGAATGGTGGCACGGGTTGGAAAGTAATGTGCTGTTTGAACGACTGGCACAACTGAATCCCCGACAGGACGGCGTGTTATTGCTTTCTTATAGTCGTGATGCCAGTGATCGCTATTTCAGTTTTGAAGAACAGGGACGGCTGTTATCGACAGCTTCCACGGCACCGGTTTATGGCTTGTGGGATTTTTATCTCGGCACGGGAATCATGGGCGGCGCTGTCGCCAGCGGACAGGACCAGGGGGTACTGGCGGCCACCCTGTGCCTGCGTTTGCTGCAGGGCCATGCAGCGGACGATCTGCCGGTGCAGCGTCATACTTCCGGGAATTTGCTGGTTGATCAACGCGTTCTGAACCGTTTTCAAATATCGGATCACCGGCTTCCTGACGAAGCAACGGTTCTGTTCCAAAAACATTCCTTCTATCGACAACACACGCGGGAATTCTGGTTGGCGGTGACGATCTTTATGTTGCTGTCGCTTCTCAGTCTTCGTCTGGTGGCCAGTAAAAAACGACTGGCGCGGATTGCCCGCGATGTGCGCGAGAGCCAAAAGCGTTTTACGGATGTGACCAATAGCCTTAACGATGTTCTGATTCTGCTTGACCCTCAACTGCGGGTGCAGTTGATGAACGAGGCTGGCATGCGTGCCTATCATGTCGATCCTGACAACTATCAGGGTCAGCTGTGTCATGAGTTGTTCTGGAACTCTTCCATCCCCTGTGAAAACTGCCCGTCGCTACAGGTGATGAAAGACGGAAACGTTGCCAAGGCGTTCCGTTTCCGTGACCACGGTCAGGTGCTGGATCGATCGATATATCCCGTTTATGGTGATGCTGAGCAGTTGATTGGTACTGCGGTTATCGCTTCTGATATAACAGAGCGCTACCATGCCGAACAGGCTCTACGCAGAAGCCAGGAACAGCTACGCGATGTTGCCAACAGCATGCCGGGTGCGATCTTCCAGTTCAGCGTCCCGGCGTTCGGGCAGAAGAAAATGAACTATGTCGGTGGAGGAATCCGTTCCCTGGCAGGGCTGGATAAAAGCGTCGATATTATGCAGCCGTCACTGTTGCTCGAAGCGATCGTCGCTAATGACCGGCGGCGAGTAATGCAATCTTCTTTGCGGGCTGCACGCCAGGAAACCATCTGGGACGACGAGTTCCGCTTCGCAACGCCTCAGGGTGAAAAATGGGTGCATGGCCGGGCTTACCCGCGTAAGGAAGATGATGGTTCAATAATCTTCAATGGTGTTTTGACTGATATCAGCGGCCGTAAAGTGATCGAGGCCGAGCTCGAACATCGGGTCAATCATGATCATCTGACGGGACTGGCTAATGCGCTGCTCTACCGGGACCGTCTTGAACATGCCCTGGTTCGAACCCGCCGCCATGGGGAGATGCTGGCAGTGGTGATGCTTGACCTTGATCGTTTCAAGGAGATCAACGACAGCCTCGGTCATGCGGCTGGCGATGATCTGTTGCAGCAGGTCAGTCGGCGACTGCAGGACCACCTGCGCGGTGACGATACCGTTGCCCGCCTCGGCGGCGATGAGTTTATGGTGCTATTGGAAGGTTTGCGCGATCCGGACAGCCTGGTGTCGGTGCTGGAGAAGATGATGCAGACCTTTACTCAGCCTTTCTGGGTTGAAGGTCAGGAGCTACGTATTGCGTCCAGCGTGGGTGTTACAACCTTTCCAGAGGGCGGTGACAGCGTTGAAAGTCTGATTAAAAATGCCGATGTGGCCATGTATAAGGCGAAAAAAAATGGCGGAGGGCACTATTATTTTTATGCAGAAGAGTTGACCGAACTGGCGCTGGAACGTCTGACGCTGGAGCGGGACCTGCGCAAGGCGCTGGAGCAGAATGAGCTGCTTCTGCATTACCAGCCCAAGGTCGATCTAGTCAGTGGCGAGCTGATTTCGTTGGAAACGCTGTTGCGCTGGCCTCATCCACAGCGCGGCATGGTACCGCCGGATATCTTTATTCCACTGGCGGAAGCCAGCGAGCTGATTCTGCCGCTGGGTGAATGGGTATTGAAGGAGGCATGTCGACAGGCCTGCCGCTGGCGTGAGCAGGATCTCTATTTTGGCCGGGTGGCGGTGAACATCTCTCCCGTGCAGATCAAGCGTGGTCGTCTACTGGAGACAGTTAAAAATGTTCTACACGAAACAGGAGTGGAGCCTGCAAGTCTATGTCTTGAGATAACCGAAACCTCACTCATGGAAATTAATGACCAGATTCTGCGCGACCTGCATACCCTGCGGGAATGGGGAATATCGCTGGCTGTTGACGATTTCGGTACCGGATATTCTTCCCTGACCTATCTGAAGCGGCTGCCGATCAATACCCTTAAATTGGACAAGAGCTTTGTCGATGATCTGCCCCATAGTGATGAGAGTGCTGCCATTGCCCAGGCGGTTATCGCCATGGCTCATGCGCTGCAACTCAAAGTGGTGGCAGAGGGGGTGGAGAATGAAGATCAGCGTCAGTTTCTCCTCAATGCCGGTGCTGATCGGGGGCAGGGCTACCTGTGGGCGCGACCACAGGCCCAACCGGACTTCTCGGCTTTTCCAAAAAAATCTCATTTGACGTTTACCTGGTCACCGCTACGGTGATCAGGTAAACGTCCTGAGCGTTGATTGCGCTTGGTGGAAGAACAGTGTTAATCAGATTTCAATCTGATCACTTCAATGGTGGTGATCGCCTGGACGTCGCGATCATCGGTGTAGTCTGGACCGACAATAACGCGAAACTTGCCCCCCTGTTCAATGGGGTCGCCATCGGCGGTGTCGGCAAGGAGAATTTGCTCGCCCAGAGTGGAGACCATCAATTCCCCCATGGAGAAGCTGGAACGGTAGCCATCCGTCGCTGAGAGGATAACGATCTGATCCATCTGTAATTTTGCCCCGGCATCCTTGAGGATTACGGCCAGTGGGGTGCCACTGAAGGTGTGCAGGCCGTGGTAGCCGCGACCGACGCCGACCACTTTTTTGGTGATTTGACGGCGTGGGTAGCGTTTCAGGCTGGTGATATGCAACGGGTTGCTGACCGCACCGTTGATATGTATCTGCGGCGAAAAGAGCCTAGCATCGCGATTAACCGTGATGGCGGGGCGAACATCCACCACATCGATATTGACCACCCCTTCGAGGAAACGATCGCTGTAAAAATCGCCGGTGATTACCAATTTAGACAGGGCAATAGGGCGGTAGAGCTGTTGCATGGCAAACTGGAAATCCTCCGGTTCATGGCACATGGTGCAGTTGTTTTTTGTCGGTAGCACCGGGGTGGATTCATAGGATAACA
Source organism: Desulfuromonas sp. (assembly GCA_021162745.1). Classification (GTDB taxonomy): domain Bacteria; phylum Desulfobacterota; class Desulfuromonadia; order Desulfuromonadales; family Desulfuromonadaceae; genus Desulfuromonas. The sequence continues at coordinate 20,092 of JAGGYC010000132.1, forward strand.
CCACCTCCGCCGGGTTGTGATAGAAGATTTCGCCCCACGACAGCACTACTTTTTTGCCCTTGGCATCACTCAAGACGATGGTGGCATCGACGGGCTTTTTGAATGTGGAGCCTTTTTGTTCGATGTTGGCCATGGCGAGCAGGGTGCGTAGGGGAACAGCACGGTGGTGAAATACGCCGTGATAAGCGCCATTGCTGGTGACTTCGTTATGCTGCACCTCGACGGATTGCAGCCGTTGCAGATCCGCCAAGGTCAGCTGCATGGGATGATTGACGGCACCGGTGATGGTGAGTAGCGGTTCTGTCGGAGAGGTTGTGTCGGCAGCGAGCGTGCTGGAGCCCAGATACAGGAAGAACAGCAGTGCCGTAATTGAACGTGTCAGGGTGATTCTCATACATTATCTCCATGGCGAAGTTTGCGAATGATAAAAAAGTAGCCCCCCATCAGCAGGCACATCAGGGTATTGCCCAGGATGATCAATGTCAGACCCGGATCTTGCTTGATGATCACCTGTAAGCGGGGTGGTTGATTGGGCAGCGCCTTGCTGCTCATCACCAGATGATAGCTCACTCCCTTGTGCCACAGTGGATGCAGTACCTGTAATTGATTGGTGATGTTGTGGCCGTTATCGGTGAATTTCAGTTGCGCTTCACAGTGTTGCAGGTTCCCCATGAGTACGCCCGTAGCATGGAAGCTGCTGTGTTGTTCCAGCACCTCTACGTTGGTGGCGGCGATGGTGATCTGCTGACCGGCTACGCATCTCATTCTGGTTTTCAGCCCGGAGAATTCACTCAGGGCGTGTCCCGACAAAATGAATACAAAACATAGGTGCATCAGGGTGGGGCACAGCAACAATAATGTGTGTTTTTTGTCAGTATGATGTCGCCGTTGCCAGAGTTGCAGCATGCGCTGGCTGGAACAGGCTGCTATATTGCAAGCCAGCAGGGTGAGGAGCATCATCAGGCTGATCAACCACCAGCAGTCACCATCAATATTATTTTGTAACCAGTCGGGCAACAGTTGTGTGTTGATCTGCTGATAGCGTTTATCGCTGTTGGTGTATAACCCACCGATCACCAGATTGACGGTGAGCAGGTTGAGGGTCCAGAAACACAGCCTGGTGCTGGTCAGGCAGTTCCATAGCGTATAGATCATTTCCCCTCCTGCTGGTGGGCCGTATTGTTTTGTTGTGTTGCGGGTTGTTGATTGACTGTTTTATCGGATCCGGGTTTCGGCAGCAGCGGCAACCCATAGAACACTATGATGGCCATGCATGCAGCTACGATGGCGAAATAGGCCTTTTTGCGATTATTGAATCCCTTCAAGAAAGGGGTGTGCAGGTAACTGCAGTAACAGCACCATACGGCGGCTGAATGGATGTGGCGCGTACCCCAGTGGAATAGTCCTCCCCACCCCAGATAGGTCCAGACACAACCGCTGAGTTGCGCCATGCTGTAAAATACAAAACCCCACACGGCATAACTGTTGAATGATTGAGTGTTGGTACGTCCGCGCAAAAATTGTAGCGCCAACCAGCCACTGAGGATAAAGCAGCCATGCGCCAGGTCTTCAAAAATGAAGAATAAGTAGGCACTCCAGGTTGGAGTAAACGGTTTTGGCAGGTGGCATTCTGGGGGGAAGGCAAGAACCAACATCATTATCCCTGCCAGGGGGATCAGGGCAGACAATATGTGTGTTTGTTGCCGTTGTTTGTGCCACAGTAGTGCAATCATGGCTGCCAGGCACCAGGGGAGAAAGTGACCGGCGTGGAACACCCCCTCCAACGTGAAAAACCCATAGCGCCAGCAGCGCCCGAGTTGACTCAGGGTGTGGATTAGCACCCCCAAGGTTACACCCCAGCCAGCCCAACGCTGTTTGCCGCTTATATAGCACAGCAGACTGCCTAGATATACGACACCGGTCATTTGAAACAACAGGGTATAGAAAGGACTTAAAAACATAATATCTCACCAAAAAACCGGCGGCAGCACTGCTGCCGCCGGGGGAATATTAAAACTTCGCGTTCATCCCCAGCAGAAAGCTGCGACCCTGTTGCAGATAATCATAGTTGATATAATTTTTGTCGGTAAGGTTGTCGAGTTGCAAAAACAGCTTGGTGTCAATACCGGCCACTGTCGATAATTTCTGTTCAAGGCGCATGTTTAACAGGAAGTAGTCCGGCATTTTGGTCCAAGTCCCATCGTCTCTTTTATTCATTTTGTAGTTATAGAACTGACGCTGGGTGTAGGAACCCTGGGCAGAGATCAACAGGCCGAAGGGAAAGTCGTAGCGCATGTCGAGGTTGGCGCGATGGCGGGGGCGACCTGGTAATTCGCGACCGGTATCCTTATCCTTGGTGAGCATATAGGTGTAATTGAATCCAGCCCTTAAGTGATCTGTAATATCAGCGTTAACGGTCGCTTCCAGTCCCTGAATACGGGATGATCCAATATTTCTATAGTATGAGATCTTTTCTTCCCCTTGAAAGATATTGTCGCGGTAGATCAAATCTTTTATATCGTTATAGAAGTAGACTACAGAACCATCGATGCTTGGATTGAATTGATGATCAAGACCGATTTCGTAGGCGGTTGTTTGTTGTGGTTGGAGGTTTGGGTTGCCACCGACCATGTCGCTGAACAACTCCTTGAGGTGAGGAAATCGGGTTTTCTTGCTCACCGAGGCGTGGATTGTGGTGGCATTGCTGGCCGTGATAACCATACCGATTTGTGGATTAAATGTGCTGTCGGAATCGGGCACCGGTTGCTCGATACCATCACTTTCAGCTTTGCGGGGATCGTAGTAATCCCAACTGGTGCCGATCACCACTGACAGCCAGTTGTTGATGGTGATCTCATCTTCCACGGCCAGGCTGTAGATATCGCTTTCGTACTCACCAATATCCTCCCAGCTGTCACCCGGGTTGCTGACTTCAGAATGTTGACTGTTGTCGCGCGTGAAACTGGCACCGATCTTCAGGAAGTTAACCTCTCTCGCATTCCAGAACGCTTGTACATTACCACCGGTGCTGTAGTTGTCGCGCCCAGATTTATAGAACCATCCCCTGTTGCTGGTGTCGGTATCCTTCAGGGTGTTGTCCTGATCAACGTAAAAAATGTTTGTTTTAATTCGCAACTGTTTGTTGAAACGGTGCTCACCGATCAGACTCACCTGCCATTGTTGCCAATCACTGAACTCCCAGTCGTTGTTGGGAATTCCCTTCTCGTTGTTGACGTAGTTCATGACCAGATAAAGTTTGGAATTATCGTTGGGGGTGTAGCCCAGTTTGGCATTAACACTTTGCTTGGTGTAGTCACTGCCATCGCGCTTGCCGCCATCTTCATTGAGGTTCGACCCAATGCCGAATTTGTCACTGTGTTCGTCAAAATCGCTAGACAGGCGAAAACCGTCACTTTCACGGAAGGTGTAATTGACCCAGTAGTTGAATTTGTCACTGCTGCCGCCGTGAGAGACGGAGTAGTTCTGGGTGTCGTAGTCGCCAAAGGAGGTGGTGATATCTGTTTGTGGTTTGGAGGTGCCACGTTTGGTAACAATGTTGATAACGCCACCCATGGTATTGGCTCCATACAGCACCGAGGAAGCACCCTTGGTGATGGTGATTTTAGCAATGGAATCAACGGGGATCAGGGATAGATCGAGCATATGATCGTATTGACCATAGATTGCAACGCCATCGACCAGCACCTTGAGGTCGCTCTGTTCAAAACCGCGTATGGAGACGGTTTGTTCTGAACGGTTATTTCCTGCGGTTTGAATGTTGATGCCGGGTAGCAGTTTCAGGGCATCGGAAACATTTTCTGCGCCACGCAACTCCAGGTCCGTGGCGGTGACCTCGGTCACCGTGGTGGCGAGGTTAACGGTCTGTTTTTCTCCGGTGACGATCACTTCGCCGAGGGTAAACACCGCTTTAGATTCGTCGGCACTGGCCGACCATCCCGGGGTTGCGGCTAGCAACATCATGCCGGTGATGAAGGTGACTATTGTTGTTTTGATCATGACTACCTCTCAATAAAATGGATACTGTGTGCAAAAAAACGATAGGGGGATAATAGTGATCCGAGGCTGTGAACTCTAAACACGTCGGATCGCTGTTTTACATATGGGTGCGTTATATATCTAGGGATATAACGCATGTCAGTGGCTATATAGCAGTGTGTATAGCGCAAAATCAAGAGCAAATACTCTTTAAATACAATTTCTTACTGTATACATGATGCGCTGTTACACAATGGGACATGCTGCATGAGATTGGCACGTCTTTATTGATTTATGGTTGGATTGTGTCCTTTTTTTAGTTAGGCCAGCTTGGTGAAACCCAGAAGTGATCATTGACGCAATTGCGTAAAACAGCGGACAGATTGTTTTGGATGAAATGCCCTGCTGACGTATATGAAGCAGGGGCAAGGTTACATGTCGATTGCCGAGTTGTACTTATTTGTTAAGCTTGTTTACGTGTTGGTAGACCTGATTAATGGATGATTGAGGCGTACCGGGTAGCGCACACTGTCCGCCGTTCGATTGCACCTGCTGCATTGTTGGTTGGAAATGGAATCTGTTATGGATCGCTATCAATTGATTGAGCATACTGCGGACATGGGGATTGAAGCCGAGGCCAGCACTTTGACGGCCTTGTTTGTCCAGGCCGCCCTGGCACTGCGACAGATCGTCTTTGCTCAGACCCGATCGGCTGTTTTGCAGTATAAATCTATCAGCGTCAGCGGTGAGGATCGTGAAGAACTTCTGGTTAACTGGCTCAATGAAATTCTCTACCAGGTTGAGGTGCATCATTTTTATCCGGAAAGTTTTCGGATCGATCAGCAAACAGACCGGCAACTGCAGGCGACCCTCAGCGGCAGTGGTTTTTTACTTAATGGTAACATGCTGCAACACGAAGTTAAATCGGTGACCTATCACCAACTGGAGTTAAAACACGATCGTGCCCGAAACTGCTGGTTTGCACGGATATATGTCGATCTCTAATGTCGACAACAGGGGATTGTCATGAGTATTCATGTTGAAAAAATTGATGATTATCGATGGCGGATTCCCCGTTTTGGCTCCATGCGTACCGATGGTCTGGTGTTTGCCAGTGCCGCTATGATGAAGGTTCTACAACAGGGAAAGGCCCTACAGCAGGTGTGTAATGTCGCCACCTTGCCCGGTATCGTCGGGCCATCCATTGCCATGCCTGATATCCATTGGGGGTACGGTTTCCCCATCGGTGGTGTCGCCGCCTTTGATGCTGAGCAGGGTGTGGTCTCTCCCGGCGGAGTGGGGTATGACATTAATTGCGGTGTGCGGCTGTTGCGCAGTCGATTGCAGTTTGTCGATATCCAGCCATACCTGCCACAGTTGGCCGACCGGCTGTTTCACAATGTTCCGTCCGGTGTAGGTTCCCAGCGCAGTGATCTCAAACTGAGTTCTGCTCAGGAACACAAGGTGCTGTCGCAGGGCGCACGCTGGGCGGTTGAGCATGGTTTTGGCCGTGACGAAGATTTGAAACATGTCGAAGAGGGCGGCTGTATCGATGGAGCAGAACCCGATCTTATCTCGGATCGCGCGTTGGAACGGGGCAGGGCTCAGCTCGGCACGCTGGGCAGCGGCAATCATTTTCTCGAAGTACAGCGGGTGGATGAAATTCATGATCGCCAAGCCGCCGAAGTATTAGGCTTACACGAAGGTCAGATCACTGTCACCATCCATACCGGTAGCCGCGGGCTGGGTCATCAGGTGTGTGACGACTGGTTGCGCACCATGTATCAGGCCAGCCGTAAATATGCTATTGACTTGCCTGACCGGCAACTATGTTGTGCGCCCTTGACCAGTCCTGAGGGACGGAACTACCTGGCGGCCATGGCTTGTGCTGCCAACTTTGCTTTCGCTAATCGTCAACTGATTGCCGCCTGGGTACGCGAATCGTTCGAGCAGGTGTTGCAGCAGGGACCGGAGGCTCTGGGGTTGTCGCTGATCTATGACGTCTGTCACAATATTGCTAAATGGGAACAGCACCGTGTCGATGGTCACCAGCAACGGTTGTGCGTTCATCGTAAGGGGGCTACCCGTGCCTTTCCAGCCGGACATGCCGATCTGCCTGCGGATTACCGTCAACTTGGTCAACCCGTCCTTATTCCCGGAGATATGGGGCGATACTCCTATGTGCTGATCGGTACGGCGCAGGCTTATGATGAAACTTTTGGCTCAACCTGTCATGGTGCCGGACGGCTGCTGTCACGTCATGCCGCCAAACGCATGGCCCGAGGGCATGACATTGTCGCCGAACTGGCAAGCAGGGGGATCATCATCCGTGCCGCGCGACGCGGCACCCTGGGTGAAGAGATTTCGGCAGCCTATAAGGATGTCCGTGATGTGGTCAACGTTGTCCAACAGGCTGGAATCGGTAAAATTGTCGCCCGCTTGCGGCCATTGGTGGTGGTTAAAGGCTAAAACCCTAGCCGTCACTACTTGACGGCCTATTATCCCATGATATCTATCAGGGGGAACTTACCGTTGCATCCATAGAGGAGGAGACTATGAACATAGGTGAACTTTGTACCCGCAATACCGTTATTGTCAGTCCAGAAACCAGTATTCTTGCTGTCGCTAAATTAATGCGTAATCAGCACGTCGGCGACGTTGTCGTCGTCGAAGAACGACAGGCCGGTAAGGTTCCGGTGGGGATTATTACCGATCGAGATATTGTTGTTGAGTTGCTGGCAAAAGAGGTCGATATCGATAAGGTCTGTGCCGGTGATCTGATGAGCCATGAACTATCGGTTGTTAACGAACTGGATGGCGTGTTTGAAACCATCGAACTGATGCGCAACCTTGGCGTACGCCGTATGCCGGTGGTCGATGATACTGGCGTTCTGGCTGGAATTCTGGCCGTAGATGATCTGTTAGAGCTTCAGGCTGAGCAGTTAACCGATATGGCGCTGTTGTTCAGTAATGCTCGTCTTAAAGAGCGGGAAATGCGCAAATAAAATAACACTTCAGGCTCAACCGAACCTGGTTGGGCCTGAAGATCTCCTGTTTGTCCGACGGGCCATTTACACCAAATTTTTCCTAATTAGCACGAATCTTCCGCTTTGGTTCTGCTCTGCGCATCCGTCATGCCCGCGAAGGCGGGTATCCAGAGGTTTTACAAAGAGTTCTGGACTCCCGCCTTCGCGGGAGAGACGAGTCTGAGGTGATCTTTCGAGCGTAGCGGAAGATTGATGCTAATCATCTTCTAACATATTCCCTCTGTCCGCGGTGAGTCACTATGATTGTCGGCGCCGGACAGATTCGCGCATCTCGTCGCTGATAAAGCGGTTAGCGTAATTTACTACCAGACCGATCAGGGCGGCATCGTCGGTAATACCGAGGATTGGAATCATGTCGGGAATCAGGTCAATCGGTGACAGCAGATAGAGAACGCTGCCAACCAGCAACCATTTGACATGGCGCGGCGTGGCGGGATGGCGCATCAACTCAACGAGAAGCAGGCCGTGCGTTTTAAGATGATGCAGCCAGTTGAGCGGGGTGCTGCTAAAGTTTCGTGGAGATGATGAGCGTTGGTTACGACGAGGCTGTTTGTCAGCCATGAGTTGAACTCCTTTTCATTTCCTTTACCCACAGAATCAAAACACCTGTGGCAGGTCTTCCCAGCGGGTGGTATAGGCCGGAGACAGGTGAGCGCGATTCATGAACCAGTCCTGTTGCGGACGCTGCCCTCCCAGCCAGACCTTACCCCGGCCACTGTGGTTGATCTGGTCAATAGCCTGCATCAGCTGACGGCTGTGGGCACGTTGTTGCGGATCATCGAATAGTCCAGGTTGTAGACGATCTTCCAAGCACAGATCACCGAGCATCACCCCGGCTTTGGCATAGCGATAGTCCTCTTTCCAGATGCTTTTTAGCAATTGGGTGGCGAGGGCAACAATTTCGCGGCTATCGTTGCTGTAGGTTGATAGTTTTGCTGTCGCGGAATTGGCGTAGCAGGGTTCGTGGGCGTCAAATGGACTGGTGCGAATGCTGACGTTGACCATTTGCGTCATTTGTTGACCCTGACGTAATTTTTCAGCAGCACGGGCAGCAAATTCACACACGGTTTCACGCAGTTGATCGTAGTCGGTAATTTTCTGGCCAAAGGAGCGTGAACAGAGGATCTGCTGCTTGGCTGCCGGTTGGTTGTCCAGTTCAATACAGGGTTCACCGTTTAACTCACGAATAGTGCGTTCCATAACGATGGAAAAGCGGCGGCGTGCCGTTTGCAGCGGCATCTGCACCAGTTGCAGGGCGGTGTTAATGCCCATGTTCTGTAATTGCAGGGTGCTGCGACGTCCGACCCCCCAGATTTCTCCGACCGGAGTGATATGAAGCAGTTTTTTCTGGCGACGTTGATCCATCAGATCGACAACACCACCGGTGGCTGGGTAGTGCTTGGCACCGTAGTTGGCTAGCTTTGCCAGGGTTTTTGTCGGGGCGATGCCGACACAAACCGGGACTCCCACATGTTGATATAGCGTATGGCAAATGTGTTGACCATGCTGGTGCAGACCGTCCTTCGAGTTGAATCCGGCCAGATTGAGGAAGGCTTCGTCGATGGAGTAGATCTCCATTTCAGGAGACAGTTCTTCAAGGGTATGCATCACCCGTGCAGAGATGTCTGCATACAGCGCGTAATTTGATGAGAATACCTCTATCTGGTGTCGTTCCACCAAATCGCGCACTTTAAATAACGGCGCGGCCATGGAGACACCCAGAGCTTTAGCTTCTTGACTGCGCGAGACGACACAGCCATCGTTGTTGGACAGAACAATAACCGGCCGTTTTTTCAGCTGTGGTTTGAACAGCCGTTCACAACTGACATAAAAGTTGTTGCAATCAACCAGAGCATAGACGGGTTTCATGATTTACGCAGTGAATGGATGACGGTGGTAGCAACACCGAATATTTCAAGATCGGCCCCTTCGGGAATGATGATAGGAGCATACGTGCTGTTCATCGGTAACAGTCGGGTTGCAGGACTGGTTTCGAGCTTTTTGACGGTTAACTCGCCGTTAAACGAGGCAATAACAATATTGCCATGTTGAGCTGTCAGCGAACGATCGACAACAAGGATATCGCCGGGGAAGATACCGGCGTCAATCATCGATTCCCCTTGGGCTCGAACAAAATAGGTGGCGGCGGGTTTGTTGATACACAACTCATTGAGATCCAGGGTGCGTTCACAGTAGTCCGATGCCGGGCTGGGGAAGCCTGCGGGGACTGCTTCGAGAAACATAGGGATTTCAAGAGATTCAAATTCGCCGCTTTTTCCAAGGTGTTTTGCAGACATTTATACTCCGTTTTGACAATAAAATCATTCTACAGGGTTGGTGAAAGCAGTCGACTTGTCAAGGAAATTGCTATACCTGATTCTGAGGAGGAATGTTTGCCGTGAAAATCCTTTCCTGCACATTTTATTTCTTGTTTTTTTTACTGTCTGTGTCCTCCCGTTTCTCTGTTGTTTCAGCCGGTTGCAGATTCATGAACCTGCAATACAATATTATTCTTCAATTAATTTTAATCCCACCTATTGACATCGTTATTGTCTAAATTATCGTTGAGCTTATGACGGTGCTCAAACGACTAAAAATGCTCGTAGAAATCAATTCTTACACGGCCAACAAACAAGGTGTTGATGCGGTGCGCAAACAGTGTGAGTCCTGGTTGAACCCATTGGGATTTTACAGCCATCTGTTTGCCCGCCAGCATATCGGTGATCATCTGCTGTTGACGACACCGCGAACCGATGGTGACAGGATTTTATTGCTCGGACATCTTGACACCGTCTTTCCGGCCGGGACGTTTGAATCATACCGTCAAGACGACAGCTGGGTTTATGGTCCGGGTGTTTGCGATATGAAAGGTGGTTTGATTGTTGCCATTGAGGCGCTGGAACAGGTATTCCGTCTTAACGGCGCACTTAACAATATTGATTTTCTATTGGTCAGCGACGAAGAAACAGGCAGCGATGATTCCAAGGCGTTAACGCAGCAATTGGCACCAGACTATCAGTACTGTTTTGTACTTGAGGCTGCAGGTAAGAACATGGAACTGGTCACCGCACGCAAAGGGGTTGGCACCTTCACCATGGAGATTCATGGTCGTAAGGCACATTCCGGAGGCGCATTCCATCAAGGGATCGACGCTAATTGTGAAGCGGCACATAAACTGCTCAGTTTATGTGCGCTCTGTGATGTGGAGCGTGGTACGACGGTCAATGTTGGCAAGATATCCGGTGGTATTGGTGCCAATACGGTTTCGGGGGAGGCGTCGCTGCTGTTTGAAATTCGCTATGCCAGTAATGCCGAAAAAGTGAGGTTGCTTACCGCCATTGAAAAACTGATGACGACCAGCGTCATCCATGGCACGACACTTCATCTGCGCGGATTGATTCAGCGCGATGTGATGGAGGAAACCCAGCAGCAACAATGGTTGTTGAAACGGATTCGTCAAATCAGCGGACAGCTGTTACCGACGGAACATCGTGGCGGCGTCAGTGATGCCAATTTAACTGCACAGATGGGGATTCCAACGTTGGATGGTTTTGGCCCGTTCGGTGATGGCGATCATACGCTGGATGAACGGGCATTGATTACGAGTTTTACTTCGCGAATCGACCTGTTGGTTCAGGTCCTTAATTATCAACAGCAGCAGCGTAACCTTGGTATGGAGAATGACGATGGAACGGATGATCGGGTTGTGGATGTACCAGAATTGCGGCGGCGACAAGATTGAACAGCAAATTGTCGATCAATTGAATGAGCGGGGGATCGGGACGGTTCGGGGCCTTGATCTTCGTTACTCCAAGGCCACTTCGCGGGGGATTGAGTGTAAGGGGACGCGGATCGACAAGTTGGATCTGTTTTTTTCCTACAATGCCGGCGAACAGACAGCCTATCAGGTGTACATGTATGAGTATATCAATGATTTCACGCCGACGATAAATAATTTCCGTTCCTTCAAGCTGACGGAAGATAAATTCAAGACCAATTCGTTACTGAATAAATATGGGATAAAAACGGCTGATTTTTGCCTGTGCAATAAAGAAAATCCTGAAGAGTTGGAGCAGGTTTTTGCCGAGCATGGCACGCTGGTGTTTAAGCCGGTGGATGGTTGGGGCGGTACTGGCGTGACAAAAATCGACAGTTTTGATCAATTGAGTTCACTGAGGCCTCATCTCGATCCTGAAGAGTATAAGTATTACTACGTCGAGCGTTATATCGACTATGACGGCAGCGATTATCGTGTTGATCTGGTCAACGGAGAATTTGTTGGCTGTTATGGTCGTAAAGCACGTGAGGGCGACTGGCGAACCAATGTGACATCAGGCGGTAGTGTGATCACCCGGGAACCGATCCCTGAAGTGATCGACCTGGCCCGTCAGGCTGCCTTGGTCAGTGGATTGGAGATCGCTGGTGTGGACATTGTCTACGACCGTCAAAATGAAGAATACCTTGTTATCGAAGTCAACGGACTTCCCGCCTTTGCGACTCCGGAGCAGGAACAGCAGGGGATCGACTTTAACTCACGCAAGGTTGCCAAAATTGTCCACTATATCGATGAAGTAACCGGGAGAAAATCATGTCAGTAGCACAATTACCGCGTTTAGGGTTTCTGTACCTCGATTATGTAATGCGTTTTTTTAACGAGTCCAACTTTAAGGGCTGGCCAGACCGGATTGAACATGTGGTGTATCATTGGGGTAATGATCAACAATGCTTTGTCGATGAGGTGAAACGTAAAAAGATTGATGTGTTGATCGGCAATATCCCGGCGACGGCGTATGAACCATTTAAGCAGATCAAAAAACAGCTGCCGAATGTCCGTTTTGTTCCGTCGGTTGAGAGTCAGTTCAGTAATAAATCAAAAGAAAATGTCAGCCGATTTTGCCGTAAATTCAAGCTCAGTCATCCACATACGGAGATCTTTTACGATCGTGAAAAGGGGCTGGACTACCTGGAAAACTGTTCTTATCCGCGAATTATCAAACGCTCGTATGGTCCTTCAAATTATGGTGGATACTTTGTCCATAAAGTCGATAGTTCAGAGCAGGCCCTGACATTGATGAAGAAAAAACGTTATCTGCCGATCTATGTTCAGGAGTGTATCCCGCTGACAAAGGATATTCGTGTGATGTTGATTGGTCATAAGCCGGTGTGCGCATTCTGGCGTATTGCTGGTGATGATCAGTGGATCACCAATACCTCTCAAGGGGGCTCGATGAGCTATGACAATGTGCCTCTGGGAGCACTTGAACTTGCCGTGAGCGCCTCTAAGGCGGCAAAAGCCGAATACTTTGCCTGTGATATTGCTGAAGATAAGGATAGCTACACTATTCTTGAGTGTGCAACGGCCTTTGCGGCCTTCTCCTATATCCGTGACTGGATTGGCCAATACCTGATGTGGGATCTGTCCGGCGGTCGTTTTGCCATGCCCCATATCCCCCTGTTTAGCTGGGAGGAGTTGGGTAAAATCAAACCTGAATTATTGCGTTGTCTCAGGCATATCGGTTTTAGCCGTTATCAACCTTCAGCCGATGGCACGCTATACAGCAATGATCTTCACAGTGACATGTTCCGGATGGAACGGACGGAAAAAAGTTATGAACGTGACATTCCAGTGTTGATCGATCAAGAGCAGCAGCTTCCTCAAGCGGTGTTGGAACAGGCTGAACAGGGCCTGGCCACGGAGCCTGAAACTCTCGATCTCGATCCACGTCACCTCGCGGAGGTGACGTTGACCGATTTGATGACTTTACAGGGGATGAGTGAGCCGATGGCTGAGACAATCAGGGCCGATATCGTTGCACATCCTGCCATGGAGTTTACGAAATTACCGGCGGTGGAGACAATTGAAGCGCCATTGCTGCGTTGCTGGCAGCAGCAGCTCCGGTTGAGCTGAGAGGGGAGGCTGTTATCAAACAACTGTACCGTTCCTATGAAGAGGCGGTGAATTTTCTGGATCAACTCGCCGAGGATTATCCCGATCTTGTTCGAGTTGAAACCATCGGTAGCAGTTGGGAACAACGTGAGATTAAGTTGATCACCTTGAGCCTGGATGTCACGACTGCCGACAAAAAGCCTGCGTTGTTTTATACCGGTACGATCCACGCGCGGGAGTGGATCGGTGTTGAACTGGCCCTCGATTTTGCAAAATATGTCGTTGAGAGCATTAGCTTTGATCCATGGGTAAAGGCGTTGTTCCGCTATGCCACTGTGTATATGGTTCCTTGCGCAAATCCCGATGGCCTGGAGTATTCGCGTAATTATTTTTCATTTTGGCGCAAAAACCGTCGCCAAAATGCCGATGGCTCATTTGGCGTTGACCTCAATCGCAATTTTCCGATCGGGTTTTCAACAAATAACAAAACCTATTCAGAAATCTACCCCGGTCCCCAACCGTTTTCAGAGCCGGAAACTCAGGCTCTCAGGGATTTTTTCGAGGAACATCCCAATATCTCTATCGCTCTGGATTACCATTCGCAAGGCAATGTGTTTTTCCCCGCTCATGATTTTCGTCACGAAGACACCATCGATACCACGGATATGAATGTGCTATGTGCCAACATGGCCGAGAGTATTCGTAAGGTAAGTAATCGTGAATACGGTATTCATCAGGGGAAACCACCGACATCGTTAATTAGTGGCAGCGGGCGAGAATTTTACCACTCACACGGCATTCTGGCGAGCGTTGTCGAGGTGGGCACCCGCAATATTTCCGATTATCTCGATGATATGAGAGAACATATCAAAGAACACATCCACGCCCTATTGACAGCGCTTGACGAAGTTCCCAACTATGCCAAAGACAACCCCTTGCCGCGGGTGTCTGGACTCGTGATTGAAAATGTCAGCGACCTTGAGGTGAGTTTCTCCTGGCAGTATGAAACAGAGCGGCCGGTCTATTTTGAAATCTATCGTAATACGCGCCCAAAGGGTTTTTGTACGCGGGCCAATCGGATCGGAATCACCAAAATCTGTTCGTTTACAGACGATAGCCTGCAAAGTACGACCGAGTATTATTACTATATTCGTGCCGTTGATAAAGAAACGAAACTTAAGTCCGCATTTGCGCCGTTACTGCGGGTTAAAACGTTGCTTAACGATGATGAACTCAGCCGAATCTACTATCCTAGTGCTGCACAGACCGGTTATGTTGCGGAGCGAGTCGAGAACAACCGTGATCATTTTGGTCAGGATTCGCTCCATGTCGGTATTGATGAAACAAAGGGGATAAGTTACGCTATCCTCAACTTTTCTTTAGCGACGATTCCGGTCAATGCCATCATAAAATCAGTCGTTTTTTCGTTGTATCCAATCAATCGCGTATCGACAACCATTGAAAAATACGGTGAATGGAATGTTGCCCTGGTCAATCCTGACAGTATGAACGATTTCGCTGATTTTGATCAGGTCGATCAGGTGGATATTTTACACTATGTAGGCCGCCCGACAACGTCTGACCATCTAACACAGGGGATTTGGCGTAACTGGAAATTTTCTCAGTTTGAGTGTCGAATCTTACAGGAACAGGTTGCTCAGGGACGGGCTTGCTTTCGCATTGAAGGCCCAAAAGAGCTTAAGGCCGGTCGGAGCAAGCAGATGATGCAGTGGGATATCGGCTATGGCCGTGATGGTTCCGGCCTCAATTATCGGCCCAAGCTGGAAATCGTCTATACTATGGAACCGGTTCGGGTTGAACTCTATCCGAAAACGATCTTAACCCTGTCGCATCAGCAGGTGTTGGAAGATGAGATTCTGTGTGGTTGCGATGCCAACGGCAAGAAAGTTTATAGTGCCCTTGTCTTCGATATCTCGTCACTCCCTTCATATGATTATAGTGTTATCGTCAGTGCTAATCTGTGCCTGAATGCAACCCAGGTGTACTTTAAGGAAAACCTCCGTTTTCATCTTGAATTTTTAGAAGGGACCCCGCGCGAATACGCCGCTATTCA
Source organism: Desulfuromonas sp. (assembly GCA_021162745.1). Classification (GTDB taxonomy): domain Bacteria; phylum Desulfobacterota; class Desulfuromonadia; order Desulfuromonadales; family Desulfuromonadaceae; genus Desulfuromonas. The sequence continues at coordinate 35,096 of JAGGYC010000132.1, forward strand.
CGAAAGGATCGTGATTGAAAATATCGGTTATGATGTGAGTACCCAGGGGCTGAAAAATAAAAATGGTCAAGAGTTTTATTTTGACAAGTATTCGTTGATGGAATTGGCTCAGAGGCAAAAACAAAAGCGCAATGTTACGCTATTGTTACGTCCGACATCGTCAGAACATGTGATCAAAGACAAAATGGTAGAGTGGAGTTCCAAGGAATCTAATTTTGCACCGCGCCTGGTGATTGAATATCTTCCTAAGCGACGTCATCCTGTCGCGCCGATAAACAGCTTACGACATAGTATTGATAATGGAAGAATACGTCTCGATTGGAATAATCCAGACGAGGCTGATTTCCGTGGGGTAAAGGTGGTAAAAAACAATTTTCGTCCACCATTATCACCCTTTGATGGTGTGAAAATATATGCCGGTAGCGACAATTATACCTACGACAGCTTTGGCGCCCTTGATTTATGCAAATATTTTGCCGTATTTACTTACGATGATGTGCCGAACTATTCTAAACCGGTTCTTATCAAGTATCAGGATCAGAGGAAGAAATGCCGTAAATAGAATGACAGTGTTTATTGTTCGGCGCGGCTAATCGTTTAGCTGCTTTCACGGATGCGTGTTAATGCCAGTGTTGTTGGTTTGTTGTGGTCTAATCCAACCGGAATCCATGAAGCCCAAGACAGAACCCGGATGATTCTGGTTGATCAGTCGCTTGTCAAAGAACCAAAAGAACAATCTTTTACCTGATTAGCATTAATCTTCCGTTTTGGTTCTGATCTCCGCATCCGGCATGCCCGCGAAGGCGGGTATCCAGAGGTTTTACAGAGAGTTCTGGACCCCCGCAAGGAGGGTTGTGTCCGTATAGTGCTGTAAATTAATTAAGGTCATCGTGGCCCTCATTCACTCCGTCGTTGATAAATGTGATGTAATTCAAGATTGCCGTTTTTCGTTCCGTTCCCAATTGCTCCAGTACCCAATCCATTGTCAACCATGGGATAGTTAGCTCACCGGTGTAAACGGGATGACTGGACCAGGAATATTGATCTGGATGTTGAATCATCCGTGCGCGATATGGATTAAGGTGGATGTAGCGCACCAGCTGCAACAGGTAGTTATCCTGATCAATCAACAGTGCCTTGAATCGCCCCTGAAACAGATGTCCGGTCCGTTTAAATTTGCAATTCATGTATTGCGTGTAGCGAAAGCCGACAACCTGCATCAGTTTAGAAAGAGGAATGTCGCACACCTGTATTGCCAGGTGAACATGGTTATCCATCAGGCAATAAGCATGAACCATGCAGCGATAGCGTTCGACTCCCTGTTGAAGCAACAGCAGGAAACGTGAGCGGTCGGCATCGCCAGTGAAAATATCCTGACCAGCGTTACCACGTAGTATAACGTGGTAAACGGCACCGTCAAAATGGATACGAGGTTTACGAGGCATGAGGTAAGGGTAGAAGAGTTAATCAGTTTGTAAGCCTGACCCCTCTAGCTGACCCTCTTTAGGGATTTTGCATGGATGCGAAAAAGAATGGGTTGTTAGCTGTGTACTGCTCCATTTTGGAGCAAATTGTGCCGTTTAGTGCCTGCACTGTAAGGGCTGGTGAGACAAAAAGGCGGTTTCGCATTTATGCGAAGCCGCCTTATCATACTTTGATTGAATTGTAACTTGGCGAGCTATTTAATTTAGTACGAGATCTTCGTCCTCTTCTTCGTCTAATTGATTTGATGTTTCAATTGCCGCAACGACACCAACGACACCAAGGGGGGCTACTTCGCGATTGTACACTTCATTTAGTACCTGTGCTAGTCCCGTATACATGGCTGAAAGGCCACAGAAAATACCCTCATAACCTGCAATGACCTTAAATGCGTGGTTGCCAGTGAAGTCCCCAGCAGCGAGGAGGAAAAACAGGATGGTGAGTGAACCAAAGACAACTTGGAGCGCGCGGTTGAGCTTTAACGTGCCTAAAAATAGAACACCAGTGAAAAGACCCCAGATGCTGAGGTAGAACCCCATGGAAAATGGTGAAGCTGCAGGAATAGCACCTGTCTTGGGGAGTAGAATCAGGGCGACAAGGGTCAGCCAAAATAGACCGTATGAGGTGAAAGCTGTGGCTCCAAATGTGTTGTCTTTTTTCCACTCCAGAATACCGACGATAACTTGTCCTAAACCGCCATAAAAAATTCCCATAGCGAGAATCATCGCATCGAGGGGAAAGAAGCCAGCGTTATGTAGATTGAGTAAGATTGTGGTCATACCAAATCCTAGAAGCCCTAGGGGGGCGGGATTGGCTGTCGTGTCTTTGATAGAAAGATTCTTCATAATGTTCTCCTTGTTGATTGCATTGGATTGAAGTTGAAGCTCAGAATTGGGGGAGAGAACTTCAGGATAACGTATCGCAAGCTCATTGAATTTAACGCATTCGTGGCAATTGCTCGTACAATAACTAATAATTATTTTGACGTCATGGCTTGAAATGTATTCGCAGCCAACGTCGCAATGATCTTCATTTTTAGCAAAAAAAGGGCAGAGATTCTCTGGCTGCATGGCAACACCTCTTGGTTTGTTAACGTACTATTGGTTAACAAAGCAAGAGGTGTGCCAGTTCTGGTAAATTGCTATAAAACTGCATTATTTCGGTAAGTTAAAGAGTTTTGTGGCAAAGGGGATGATTACTGATGCTGGAAAAATGGGGGGAGTATTTGCAAATATGCAAAAGCCACAGTTTTAGCAGGCTGTTGGCCTTTCTGATCAATTCTGGCTATTTCGAGAGGGACAATGTTCGACGCTGATTTTATCTCTACGTGGGTCAAATTTGGATGCAGATCAATACATGTGACAGTGGGGCGGGAGATTGGGTGTGTCGCTTTTTGAGCTATTGCCACCATCAGCATCCATGTACGCTGGGGGCCGGTGAGGTTGTCTCTTTTTTAGAGTATCTGGCCTTACAGTGTAAGGTGGCTGGCAGTACTCAAAATCAAGCGTTGAATGCCTTGGTTTTTCTGTTTGACAAGGTCCTTGAACAACCGCTGGGTGAGCTGGGCGCATACAC
>JAGGYC010000150.1 GCA_021162745.1 Desulfuromonas sp.
GCAGCAATGAATTAGGGCAATAAATATTGAATAACGATGCGGGGGTAATGATGGTGGAGAGGCTTGTCGGAGGGGATGAGATGTAAAAACGCCCCGCAACCTTTGGCTGCGGGGCGTGGTTATTTATTCAGAAAATACCTGGGCACTGAAAATATAGATATCGGCATCCTTGTCCTGCCAGGCGTTGGCCGGCAGGCCGGCTTTGATACAGGTCTGGTTGAGAAATGTAGTGCGATCCCAGTGGTTTTCCGTCGCCACCTGAGGGAGCAAAACGCCGCGATAATGACTGCGTTCCAGATAGATGCCGTGCTTACCGACAACAATCTCATCAATATCCTCAATCTTGATCAATGGCGATAACACCGAAATCTGTAGTGAGATACTGTCGAGCTCATGCTCTTTTAGCGGGTAGAACCGTGGGTCACTACTTGCCGCAGCTATGGCCATTTCGGATACTTCTTTGAACAGCGGTAGTTCCGATTGGAAATTGCCGATACAGCCCCGAAGATTACCATCTTGCTTGATGGTGACAAAACAGCCACGCTTGAAATTGAGTCTGCGTTCCTCGCGTGGAACCACGCAGACATCACTGTTGCGGACGTGACTTTCGATGGCAGTACGAGCGATATCGAGTAGAATCGCTTCTTCTGTCGCGCTGAGTAAATCTTCCACGCATCCCCCTGAAGTAAATTCCGGACGTTCCCCTGTTAACCCCATTGTTCGCAGAAGGGTCGTTTACCATTTGTACTACAGACTCCTATTCGAGTCGCGGGGATACTATCAAATATAAATAATAGAGTCCAGAGGACTGTCGAGCTTTTGTGCAATATGTTTTAGTGGTTGTTTTTGTGGGGGATTTTATGTTGTGGGGCTAAGGCATTTGTCGGCTGATTTTATTATCGATAAGCGGAAGATACAACGCAATCGCAACCATGGCCCATGATGGAATGCACGTTATCCGCCAGTCTCCTTATTAATTTTCTTCTGAGGCAGTCAACAGCGGAATCTACGTTATAATGGTAATCATCATAATGATTTTTTCTCCGAGGTCTTGATGATTGTACGGTGTATATCCTACCCATGGTGTACTGTCGCGCTCGTTTTGTTTGCCTTGGTCGGTTTCGTGCCGCTAAGTCGCGCTGCTGAAACCACTATGATCTCTTTAACGACGGCAGAAAAACAGTGGCTGGCTGATCATCCTCAGATCACCCTCGCTCCAGATCCCGACTTTCATCCCGTGGAATTCTTTGATGAACAGGGTGAGTATCAAGGTATCGCTGCCGACTTTATTACCCTGCTTGAATCCCGCCTTGGCATCCAATTTCAAATCGTTCAACTCGACAACTGGGCGCTGATCCTTGAGCGCACCAAGCAGCGTCAGGTCGATCTGCTTGGTGCCGTTGTCAATACTCCGCAGCGCAATGAGTATCTGTTGTTTACCGAACCGTTTCTCGAGTTTCCCGGCGTCATCGTCGCTCAAAAAGGGGTTACAGAATCCCTGAGTCTTAAAAAACTGCGTGGTATGACCATCGCCATCGTCAAGGGCTACGCGGGCCACGAGTTGATCGCGTTACATTATCCTGAAATCAAGCTTGAGATCGTTTCCGATACCTCAACCGGGCTGCGCAAGGTCTCCTTTGGAATGGTCGATGCCTTTATCGGCAATCTCGGCACGGCCTCTTTTGAGCTGGGAAAAGAGGGGATCTCCAACCTGCGAATTGCTGGTGAAACCGGTTATGTCTACCGCTGGGCCTTGGGTTGTCGTAAGGACTGGCCCATGTTTCACCAGATACTGCAAAAAGCGCTAGCCAGTATCAGTAGCGAAGAACGTCAAGCCATCAGCCGGCGCTGGGTACGTCTTGAATCCGCAGCTGGGCTGATGACAGAAAAGTTCTGGTTGACCATCCTTGGTGTGGCTGTTGTTGCCCTACTGGCCCTGGCGTGGGTGCTGATGTGGAATCGAATCCTGAAAAAAAAGGTTAATCTCAGAACAGAAGAACTAAAGCTGGCGCTGGTTGAGGAGGAAACCGCCCGCGACAATATTGATACCATTTTAAAGTCAGTGGCCGATGGGCTGATTGTGGCCAATATGGAAAACCGCGTGGTGTTGATGAATCGGGCTGCCGAAACGTTGCTCCATATCACTCTCGAACAGGTCTTGTTGCAACCGATTGATGTTGTTCTTGCCGCACCGGAGTTTAATCACTATATCTCCCAAGTGCTCGACTACGATGGGCAGGGGGGCACCGCTGAATGGGACATTGATGGCGCTGGTCTACAGAGGACAAAGACCATTCAGGCGCGAACCGCTGTGGTTTACAATCGCGCAGGAGAGAAAACAACGATTACCATCGTGCGCGATGTTACGCGTGAGCGTGAACTCGACCGGATGAAGACTGAATTTATCTCCACCGCCGCCCATGAGTTGCGCACGCCACTGACGGCGGTGATGGGCTACACCGAACTGCTGCTTAATCCTGAAAAATTCGGTGTGACAGATCCAGAACAGCAGAAAAAAGTTCTGAATACCATTTACGACAAAGCCGGTCGGCTCGATAGCATTATCTCGGATCTGCTTGATTTAAGTCGCGTTCAGTCCGGGCGATTAATCTCGCTCAACAGAGCTGACTGCGATATCAACCGCTTTATCGAAACCATTATCGATCAGCAATGGAAAAATGTTACCGGTCATCAATTTGAACTGTGTGGGATGGGGGCACCGGTCACGCTCTGGGCTGATGAAAAAAAACTGGAACAGGTGATGGATAATTTAATCAGCAATGCGGTTAAGTTTTCAGCCAGAGGGACCACGATCTGGATCTGTGGCAAAGTAACTGGAGACAGCTATCAGGTCACCGTTAAGGATGAGGGGATCGGTATGCAACTAGAGCAGGCCGAGAGAGTGTTTGATAAGTTTTATCGCGTCGATTCTTCTGATACCGCTCCGGGTGGCTTGGGGCTGGGGATGTCGATTGTAAAAAATATTATTGAAGCCCATGACGGTAAAATCTGGGTCGACAGTGCCCTGGGGATTGGTACCAGTATTCATTTTACCCTCCCTTTACCCCCAACTGAGGGTGATGAGAGAAATGGTGACTAAGCATGGATAACTCTTTATCGCCCCGTATCTTCATCTTCGCTGATCTCCCTCATTTGCAAACCTGCTCTACGCATATATGCCGCCATAGCTACGGCAATCAGCGCGAAGACGGGCAGGGCGACTGTTGCCCGCACCAAGGTGAATTTCCAGCCAAGGAAACTTACCTCAAAGAGAACCATTGGAATCTTCAGGGTTGAAAAAGCGCCGAGATAGATAAACACATTTCGCATGCTGCAGCCCTTTTTCCGCAGCAGATGCGCGATGGGGAACGCTCCATACAGCGGGCCGCCCTGAATCATGGCCAGAAGAACCGCAAATAGGGCACCACGAAAACCGGACTCCTCACCGATATGTTTTTGTATCCAGTGCCCGGGAATCCAGACATCGAGAAGACCGATGAGAATGAATATGCACGGGATCATGCAGATCATCTCTCTGGAAAAGATGATGAACTGGTCACCCATCCGTTGGCCAACCGCTATGTCGAGCCCGTGGGCAAGCAGCACCCAGCCAGCAAAGCCTGCCGCTGCAATGTATTCAAAGCGCATGGTGTTGCGGCTTTTCATAGCACCATCCCGGCGGCAAAGCCGATCACCAGCGCCCCGAAAAAGCTCAGCACGTTTCTGAGCAGGGCGACGCGGATGCCGAAATATTCCTTTTCAACGGGAAAGCTAAGAACTCCGACCATCATCAGCGTTGTGATGAAAACCGCAAGGGCCACGGGCGAGGCTCCACTTTGTTTCAACATCCCCGCCAGGGGGTAGACGATGGGGCCGGGGATCAGGGCAATCGAACCAAGGACGGCAGCCGCTATTGGTGCAATAACCATCGAGTTCGTTCCCAGAATGCGCACCAGCATCTCTTGGGGCACCAGAGCCAGAAAGATGCTGACAAGTACCAACAGAAGCAAAAAATGGGGGAATAGCTTGCACAGCATCTTCCACCCCTTCTGAACGCCGCACAGTGTTCGCTGTCTGTCGATGGCAGCAGATAATATGATAGCAATCAATGTTACGATGATGAGTGTCAGATCTTTTGGCATGGAACGCTTTCCGGTTGGAGGGAGGAAGAGCAGAATGTCCACTTCTCCATCTTCGGTTGATTAACTGGTCAGCAAATTTTTTTAAGCCAGTCGTCTATTTCGGATGCTATTCTACTTACCTGACCATGTATTAGATAGGATGAAAAATGATATATTCTTTTGATTTTATTCGAAAGAAGAAAACCTTGTCCTCAGGGCAAGGTCAGAGATCATAGGCTTTGCCATATGAACGACTCAATGTTACCCCATTAGGAGAGTTGTCCCCACAACTATCACCTAAAGGAGTAAGC
>JAGGYC010000080.1 GCA_021162745.1 Desulfuromonas sp.
GTCGTGGATGGTGGGTGATAAGCTGGCCGATGTCGAAGCGGCTGTGGCCTCGGGTTGTACGCCGATACTGGTGCGTACCGGCAATGGTGAACAGGAGCAGCATAAAGTTGATCCGCAGCTGGTAACGGTGTGCGATGATCTGACGGCAGCTGTCGGCCTGATTCTGGCAAAGGAGGGGTAGTACTGATGATTGTTCCGGTGATTTTGTCGGGTGGTGCCGGCACGCGGTTGTGGCCGTTGTCACGTTCGGAGTATCCCAAGCAGTTGCTGGCGTTGCACGGTGACCATTCACTGCTGCAGCAGACGGTGTTACGTCTGGATGGTGCATTGCCGGTTGCTGCACCGCTGGTGGTGTGTAATGAGTAACACCGTTTCATGGTGGCTGAGCAGTTGCGCCGGATCAATCGACAGGCCCAGGCGATTCTCCTTGAACCCTGTGGCCGAAATACCGCTTCGGCGGTTGCTGTTGCGGCCCTGAGGTTGCTCGAACAGGATGCAGAGGCGTTGCTGTTGGTGCTGCCGGCTGATCATGTTATTCAGCAGCCCAAGGTGTTGCACCGGGCGATTGCTGCGGGCATCCCTCTGGCGCAAGCGGGTAAGCTGGTGACCTTCGGTATTGTTCCCGCTGGTGCAGAAACCGGCTACGGCTATATTCGTGCTTCACAGCCGCTGGCTGATGAGGGTGACACCCTGCTCGCATTTGCCATCGATTCTTTTGTCGAAAAACCGACCTTGGAGCGTGCTGAGCAGTACGTGGCCAGTGGTGATTATTATTGGAACAGCGGCATGTTCTTGTCCCGAGCCTCCAGCTATCTGGACGAATTGCAGGCACGTCATCCGCAGATGGTTGAACATTGTCGTCAGGCCTTGGCAGAAGCTCGGAACGATTTGGATTTCACCCGTTTGGCTGATGGTCATTTTGCTGCCTGCGAAAATATATCGATTGATTACGCGGTGATGGAACATACCGGCCAGGGAGTGGTGATGCCTCTGTCTGCCGGGTGGAGTGATGTCGGCTCGTGGTCGGCGCTGTGCTAACCAGTGACACCCGCAATAGCTATCTGTGTGCGAACAAGCGCCTGGTGACGACGGTTGGTGTCGAAAATCTGGTGGTGGTGGAAACCGCTGATGCGGTGCTGGTGGCAAGCAAGGATCGTGTGCAGCAGCGGTCTGAAGCGTTACTTCATCACCGGGTGAATCGGCCGTGGGGCGCATACGAGTGCGTTGATGAGGATGAACGGTTCAAGGTCAAGCGGATCACCGTCCATCCGGGAGCGGCATTGTCGTTGCAACTCCATCATCACCGCGCCGAGCATTGGGTTGTCGTCAAGGGAACGGCACGGATCACCCGTGGCGAGGAGCAGTTTATGTTGGCGGAAAATGAATCCACCTATATTCCCGTCGGCCAGAAACATCGGCTGGAAAATCCGGGCAAAACCGATCTTGAATTGATCGAAATCCAGTCCGGGGCTTACCTTGGGGAAGATGATATTATCCGTTTTGACGATCAGTATGGACGCTAATTTTGTCATGGGGAAAAACTGTAGAAAATCTTCAGTGGTTTGAGTTTGGTACGTTGCTGAAAAAGCGCATGGCGACTAAAAAAATGTACCGTCAGTTTATTGGGTGGCGTGTTATTATTGCTGTTTGGTTTTCTTCGAAAATAGTTGGGTGAATTTTCGCTGGTATTGATCACCCCGAAACTGACCGTTTAAGGAATATTCTGTGAGTCGACCCCTGGTCCTTGCCTCAACCAGCCCCTACCGTCAGCAGTTGCTGCGTCAGTTAGGACTATCTTTTTCTGCTGTTGCTCCCGTTGGCGAGGAGATCATCGACCAACAGGTGGCACCGGAATTGCTGGTTAAACATTTGGCCCTGCAAAAAGCCAACAGTGTTCGAGAAAATTATCAGGATGCATTGATTATCGGCTCCGATCAGGTCTTTGTCGATCCACGCGGGCGCATTCTCGGCAAGCCGGGTGATGTGGCGACGGCTCGTCGTCAATTGCAGATGATGGCGGGCAAAACCCATATTTTTTATACCGGCTTGGCGGTGGTGGATTGTCTGTCCGGGCAAACACTGGTCGACTACGTCAGCTTTTCAGTGACATTGCGCGAACTCAGCCCTGAGCAGATCGCCTATTATGTGGACAAAGAAAAGCCGCTGGACTGTGCCGGGTCTTTCAAGGTCGAGGGCCTTGGTATTAGCTTGATGGAGCGGATGGAGGGTGAGGACTATACCTGCCTGATCGGGCTGCCGTTGATCCGTTTAACGACCATGCTTGGCGAGTGTGGTGTTGATCCTCTGTCGCCGGTTAGATGAACGGAGTAACAACCGTGTCACACCAACAGGATCTTGCACAACGGTGCCACGGGGAAAATAGATACCGACCTGACAACCAAATTATTCTCCAACTTGCCGCCAAGGTGAAGCATAACGGAAAGCGATTCATTGTAGGTGGATCTGCGACCCCCGGTCAGGGTTTTAAGGCCATTTTTTGCATCCTTTTTTGTGGCCTTTCAAAAAAAGGATGTCGGTTGCGGGACGAGACCCGTGACCTTGATCTTGGTTGTAGTTAGTAATGACCTTATTTCCCAGGAATCGATGATTTATGGAACACGCAAACTTTGTTCATCTCCATCTGCACAGTCAATACAGCCTGCTCGACGGGGCGATAAAAATTCCCAATTTGCTTGATCGGGTTAAAGAATATAAAATGCCCGCCGTGGCGATAACGGATCATGGCAACATGTTTGCCGCCATGGAGTTTTTCAGTAAAGCAACGGATGCGGGGATCAAGCCGATAATCGGCTGTGAGGTCTATGTTGCGCCGGGGAAACGGTTTGAGAAAAACAATGCTCGCGGTTCCTCTGAGGCCTCCTATCACTTGGTGTTGCTGTGCCAGAACAAGATCGGTTATCGTAACCTGTGTTACATGGTGTCGGCGGCGTACCGTGAAGGGTTTTATTACAAACCGCGTATCGATTGGGATCTGCTGGAGGAGTATAACGAAGGTCTGATCGCCATGAGTGCCTGTCTGGGCGGCGAACTGCCGACCTTGATCAATCTCGGTCGTCAGGATGAAGCGTCGGCTCGGGCGCAACAGATGGCCGCCATCTTTGATGATGAGCGTTTTTATCTGGAATTGCAGGAAAATAATATCCCTGAACAATCGACGGCCAACGCCGGTTTGATCCAGCTCAGTGAAGAGCTGGGGCTACCGCTGGTGGCGACCAACGATTGTCACTATCTGACCCGTGAAGATTCCTACGCCCATGAAGTGCTGTTGTGCATCCAGACCGGTAAAACCATGGATGACGAAAAGCGGATGCGTTTCGCCAACGATGGTTTTTATGTGCGCACTCCAGATGAGATGCGTGAGCTGTTCAAGCATGTTCCGCAGGCATTGGATAATACCGTCAAGATTGCCGAACGTTGCAACCTCGATTTCGATTTCAGCACCTATCATTTTCCCCAATGTGACGCGCCCGAAGGTAAAAGCCTTGATGAGGTACTGGAAGAGATGGCTTGGGATGGCTTGGATGATCGGCTCAAGACGATCAAGGCGTTGCGTCTTGACTTCAGTGACGAAGATGAGCAGATCTACCGGGCGCGCCAGGAACGGGAGCTGAAAACTATCCGTGAGATGGGTTTTCCCGGTTACTTTATTATCGTTGCCGATTTTATCAACTGGGCCAAGGATCATGATATCCCCGTCGGCCCGGGCCGTGGTAGTGCTGCCGGTAGCCTGGTTGCATACTCCATCCGAATTACCGATATTGATCCTATCCCCTACGATCTGCTGTTTGAGCGTTTTCTCAACCCTGAACGGATCTCGATGCCGGATATCGACGTCGACTTCTGTATCTACGGTCGTGAACGGGTTATTCGCTACGTGCAGGAGAAGTATGGCTCGGAGAACGTGGCTCAGATTATCACTTTCGGAACCTTGGGTGCCAAAGGGGTGATCCGGGATGTTGGTCGCGCCCTCAATATGCCTTACGGCGAGGTGGACAAGCTCTCCAAATTGGTGCCGGCGGTACTTAATATCACCTTGCAGGATGCCCTGAAGCAGGAGCCGCGCATTCAGGATATGGCGAAATCCGATGTGCGGGTGAAGGAGCTGCTGAATGTTGCTCTGTCGCTGGAAGGTCTGACGCGGCATGCCTCGACCCATGCCGCCGGTGTGGTTGTGACCCCGGATCCGTTGACCAACTACCTGCCGCTGTATACCGATCAGAAGTCGGGTGGTCAGGTGACCCAGTTTGCTATGAGTTATGTCGAAAAAATCGGCTTGGTCAAGTTTGACTTTCTCGGTCTTAAAACCCTGACGGTTATCGACAATGCGTTACGCTTTATTCACGCTGACAAAGATCCTGATTTTAATCTTACTGTACTCGCCGATGACGATGAGGCGACCTATCAGCTCCTTGGTCAGGGCGATACCACCGGGGTATTCCAGCTTGAATCTTCCGGCATGAAAGAGCTGCTGGTCAAGCTCAAGCCGAACTGTTTCGAGGATATTATCGCTGCTTGTGCCCTCTACCGTCCGGGACCGTTGGGGTCGGGGATGGTGGATGACTTCATTCTGCGTAAACACGGTCAGCAGGAGATCGTCTACGATTTCCCGCAGATGGAGCCGATCCTTAAAGATACCTACGGCGTTATTGTCTATCAAGAGCAGGTTATGCTGATTGCCCAGGTGCTGGCTAATTATTCGCTAGGGGGCGCAGACCTGCTGCGGCGGGCCATGGGCAAGAAAAAGGCTTCGGAGATGGAGAAACAGAAAACACTGTTCCTCGCCGGCGCCAAAGAGAACAAGCTCGATGCCAAAAAAGCCGAAGCGGTATTTGATCTGATGGCGATGTTTGCCGCCTACGGTTTTAATAAATCGCATTCGGCAGCCTATGCTCTGGTGGCTTATCATACTGCCTACCTCAAAGCGCATTACCCGGTTGAGTTCATGGCCGCGCTGCTGACGGAGGATATGGATAACACCGACAAGGTGATCAAGAATATCGCCGAAGTGCGTTCCATGGATATTGAGGTGTTGCCGCCGGATATCAATGCTTCGATCCGTACCTTTACCGTTCATGATAAATCCATGCGTTTTGGTCTGGGAGCCGTTAAGGGTGTTGGCGCGGCAGCGCTGGATTCGATTATTCATATTCGGGAACAGGATGGCCCCTTCGAATCGCTGCACGATTTTTGTGAGCGGGTGGACTTGAGCAAGGTGAACAAGAAGGTGGTTGAAGCACTGACAAAGTGTGGTGCTTTCGATTCACTCGGGGGCAAGCGTTCCCAATACATGGCGATACTGGAAAATGCCATGGAGATTGGCCAGCAGGTGCAGCGTGAGCGCCAGCAGGGGCAGGAATCGTTGTTCGGCATGGAGGAGATGGTATCGCAGGACGGCAACAGTTATGGCGAATTGCCGGACATTGGGGAGTGGAACGACAAGTTGCGCCTGAATAACGAAAAGGAGTCGCTGGGCTTTTACATCACCGGTCATCCGTTGGCGCGCTACAGTGAAGATATTAAGCGATTTGCCACCTGCGATTTGGCTGGGTTGATGGAGCGTAACGATAAAGAGGACGTGCGGGTTTGTGGTATCGTTGCTGGTAAAAAAGAGTTGGTCACCAAAAAAGGGGACCGGATGGCCTTTGTCTCTCTGGAAGATCTTACGGGATCCTTGGAGGTTGTTGTCTTTCCCGAAGCGTTTCAGGCGGCCTACGAGTATCTGGATGGAGATGAACCGTTGATGGTTTACGGAACCCTTGATGCCGGTGAGGAGAGCTGCAAAGTGCTGGCAAACGAGATTGTTTTGCTGCACGATGTCAAGGAACGACAGACCTCGGAATTGCATATTCGTCTGACAACACCGGGGTTGACCGATGATCAGCTTCAGGCCCTTAAACATACCATGATGCGTTTTTCCGGCCCCTGTGCGGTGATTTTGCATATGGTCGTGCCAAATCGTAGTGAAACCTGTGTGCGGGTTGCCAAAGAGATGAGTGTTGTCGCCAGCGATGAATTTGTTGCGGCGGTGGAAAAATTGTTTGGATACAATGTTGTCACTTTTGGATGATTGATATACCATGCACGATTAAGTTTTGCGTTTACAATGCAGGGTGGCTTAGAAGCTGCTTGTTGCATATAGAAATGAGGTCTGTCGTCGGACAATAGATGCCGCAGACGGGCGAGATATAGGAGACTAACGATATGCAAGCATATTTGGATTTTGAAAAACCGCTGGTTGAACTGGAACAAAAAATCCATGAACTGCGCGAGTATTCGACAGAGAATGTTGATTTCAGCAGTGAAATGAAAAAATTGGAGACAAAGGCGGAAAAACTGCGCGAGGATATTTTTTCCAAGCTGACCCGCTGGCAGCGCACTCAGTTGGCTCGTCACCCGAACCGTCCGTTTACTCTGGACTTCATCGAAAATGTTTTTACCGACTGGTTTGAACTCCATGGTGACCGCAACTTTGCTGATGATCCGGCGCTGGTGTGTGGTTTTGCCCGCTTTGAGGGTCAACCCTGTGCGGTGATCGGCCACCAGAAGGGGCGCGATACCAAGCAAAAAGTCATTCGTAACTTTGGCATGCCTAATCCTGAAGGTTACCGTAAAGCGTTGCGGATCATGAAGATGGCTGAGCAATTTGGTCTGCCCATCTTTACCTTTGTTGATACCCCTGGTGCTTATCCCGGTATCGGTGCCGAAGAGCGTGGCCAGGCTGAAGCCATAGCCCGCAATCTGCGTGAAATGGCAGCTCTCAAGGTTCCGGTCATCGTTACCATAACCGGTGAGGGCGGCTCCGGCGGTGCCTTGGCTGTTGCCGTTGGTAACCGGGTGTTGATGATGGAATATTCTGTTTACGCGGTCATCTCTCCTGAGGGCTGTGCGGCAATCTTGTGGAGTGACGGTGCTAAAGGCCCTCAGGCTGCTGAGGCGCTTAAACTGACAGCGGCGGATATCAACGAGCTGGGTTGCATTATCGACGATGTGATTGAGGAGCCGTCAGGTGGTGCGCATAACGATGTTAAACTGGCGTCGGAAAATGTCAAAGCCTATTTGAAAAAACATCTCGAAGAGCTGCAGCAGTTGTCGCCGGAAGAATTGGTTGAGCAGCGTTACCAGAAGTTCCGTGCCATGACGGTGATGGCTGAAGAGGCGGTGGAGGGCTAACAGGTGACCCTTTGGCGCTGGAACCTGCTGCCGTTGCTGGCGATGCTGGCTGGTTGTGCGACTTCATCGCCGCCGCCTGTTACACTATCGTCACTGACGTCAGCGGAGACTACAGCGCAGACGCCACTGAAAGGTTGGCAACGCCCCTATGAGGTATTTGGCGTGGCTTATACGCCATTGCTCGACCATCAAGGCTTTGTTGAACAGGGGATTGCCAGTTGGTATGGCAAAGATTTTCACGGTCGTAAAACCAGCAATGGCGAGATCTACGATATGTACGCCATGACGGCGGCGCATAAAACCCTGCCCCTTGGGGTCTTTGTTCAGGTCGAAAATCTTGGCAATGGTCGTACCGAGGTGGTGCGGGTCAATGACCGCGGTCCCTTTGTCAGCGGACGGATTATCGACCTGTCCCATAGCGCTGCCAGCAGTTTGGGTGTCGTCGGGCCGGGGACGGCACCGGTGAGGATTACCGCCTTAGGTTATCGGCAGCGCGGTACGGACGGTCAACTACGCTACACATTGCCCGAAACGGTGCAAACCGGTCCCTTTGCCGTTCAGGTTGGAGCCTTTACCCGACAGGGTAATGCGTTGCGCCTCGCTGAAAAATTACGTCGGCAGTATGGGGTTGCGGATGTGCGACAGGCTCAGGTCCGCGGCACGCAGTTCTACCGGGTGCGGGCGGGGGAATATCACTCGCTGGCCGCTGCTGAAACGGGCCGCCAGGCTCTGCTGGCATCGGGTTATTCCGGCGGTTTTGTTATTGCAATAGATTAGTTGTCGATAAAGTTCTATCGACATGGAATATTTAAGGCACAGTTGTTTAGATAACAACCGCGTCTTTTTTGTTTTTACGTAACTATTCAGCTCGATACACTGGCAACGCCCATTCCAAGGGACGACAAGCCCATCCCTAGGTACTTAACTGCCGTCATCCGGGCGGCAGATACCCTTTCCATTGGCGCTACCAGCGTATCTACGGTTGTGCCGAATAGTTACGTTTTTATTACAATACATTTCTTTGCTCAAGATACTCCCGAATCCAGCTTTTTTGTCGAGGACTGAGTTGTTGGGCATGCAGCAGGTTGCGCGCCTCGGTCACGGACAGCTTGGGCAGAAAGTGGATAAACCAGACGCGTGGCGTGTGGCAATTTTTCAGAATGGCCCGGCGCAAATTGCACCGCTGGCTCCAACGGGGGTGACGGGCAATTTGCGAAATGGTCTCAGCGCTTGCCGTGCTGCCGTTAAGGAATTGGAACAGGGCGACCTCCTGTAAGCGTGGATTACTCAGGCTTGCTTCGATTACCCGGGTGTGTCCCTCCTTGAGAAGAGCACTGAGAATGGTGGCCGTTGCCCTCCGGGCCAAGGTGACCCGGTTGCCGAGGGCAACCATGGGCAGGCGTTGGATGATGGCATGTTCAGCGGCCATGCGGATGTCGGTCGATTGACCGGGCAGGTAGCACAGGTTGAGCAATTCAAACAGGTGGAGTCTGGCGAGGATCTGCTTGCTGAGTGCGGGTGGTAACGATGGATGACAGACCAGGGCAATGGCGATGCGATGATGCTCACAGAGTTTGTGGCGGGCCAGGGATTTTAACAGCAATGCCGGCATGTCGCGGCGTTTGAGCAGCTTAAGAATGTGTTCCTCGGTGAGGAACACATTCTTAAGCAGGGCGTGTAATACTTCGGGTGAGGGATCCTGTAGGATGGACTCCAACTCGTTCGCTTCAGCGGTCAAGGCCTTTTTTAATCGTGCGACCAGTTCGGGGTCAAATGTCTGAGAAGGTGTTGACATGGCGGCATGTTCTTTCCCTTGCTATTTCTTTTTATCGAAAAAACCGTATTGCTCAAGGAAATCCTGTTTGTAGTCGGCAAAGCTATCTTGCTCAATGGCTTTACGTGCTCCAGCGACCATATTCAGATAGAACTGAACATTGTGGATCGCCGTCAGGGTTGCGGACAGTATTTCATTGGCATTAAACAGATGGTGCAGGTACGCCCGGGTGAAATTGCGGCAGCAGTAGCAATCGCAAGCCGGATCGACGGGGTAGAAATCGCGCCGGTAGTTGCGGTTTGTCAGGCGCAGTTTGCCGCGCGAGGTGAAAGCTGTGGCACTTCGGGCATAGCGGGTCGGGATGACACAGTCGAACATGTCCATCCCCCGTTCGATACTTTCGAGAATATCTTCGGGTAGGCCAACGCCCATCAGGTAGCGGGGTTTGTTGACCGGCAGGAACGGTGCCGTGTAATCCACCACCTTTTTCAGTAATTCAAGTCCCTCGCCGACACTGACTCCACCGATGGCATAGCCGGGAAAGTCCATGGCGGTCAGTTGTTCGGCACATTCACGACGTAGATCTTCATAGACACTGCCCTGAACGATGGCGAATAAAGCCTGGTCTTGGCGTTGATGGCTTTTCAGGCAGGTTTCGGCCCAGCGTAAGGTTTTGTGGATCGATTTTTTCGAATATTCATGGCTTGACGGGTAGGGGATACACTCGTCGAAAGCCATGATAATGTCGGCACCGAGATCGTTCTCAATCCGTATCGCCTCTTCCGGGCCAAGGAAAATCTCTTCGCCGCTGAGTTCGTGACGGAAAAAGACACCGGTATCGGTGATTTTTTTCTTGGGCAGCGAGAATACCTGAAAGCCGCCACTGTCGGTGAGGATCGGCTTGTGCCAGTTCATGAACTTATGCAGTCCCCCGGCTTTTTTTATCAGCGCCTCTCCTGGCTTGAGGTGTAGATGGTAGGTGTTGGAGAGGATAATCTGGGCACCGGTATCTTCAACCTGAGCCGGCGTCAGGGCCTTGAGGGCGCCATGGGTACCGACCGGCATGAAGATCGGAGTTTCGATCACGCCGTGGGGGGTGTGCAGACGACCACGACGTGCCTGGGTTGAACGGTCGGTGTGAAGCAGGTCAAACGTGAACATAGGGGCTGGGGTCTTTCTTGATCAAGGGGTTTATAGCTGTCTGCATCCGCGAGTAAACGGTTGCATTTTATTCGGACTTACCAGCACAGTAACAAATGCTATTCAAGAAAGCAATCTGAGGCCAATCTCCTGCTTCCATGAAGCGTTGGCCGGAAATGGATCATGCCATGAATTTGATGTCGCAGTTGGAGCATGCCGAGTTTATTGTGCTGCGCTTTGAGCTACGATTTCTCGAAGCTATTGATGTTGATATGGCGATGCTTTTGCGTTTGCGCCGCAGTTTGCGTGCCGCCGGTCAGTACGCTCTTTATGCCGCGTCATCGGGGCAGGATGGACAGACTAATCGCTTTGGGGCGTTGTTCTCGCCACCGTTGGCTGATGATCCCGTGGCCAGACGCCGTTTTCAGCGCAGTGGGGCAGCGTTTGTATTGCAACCGACCACAGAGATGTGTCGCACGTATCAACGGGGAGAGTACATGTCGCTGTCCGTGGTGTTGTGGGGTGGTCAGCAACAGCAGATCGGTGATTTTGCTCTGGTTCTAAAGGCCTTGGGGCAATCGGGGCTTCGTTACGATGCCGGCAAGTTTGAGTTGGCAGCCATTCATGGTGAGGATTCCTCCGGCCACTATTCATTACTGTGGCGTAGCGGTCAACCGCTACAGACGTTGGTTGCGCCGTTGCGCGATGCCAACTGGTGGCTGAACAGCACATTGCCGCCATCAGATAAAATTCAGCTGCGTTTTATCACTCCGGCCCGGTTGATGAATCGACAACGGCCCCTGTTTCAGGCCGATTTTACTCGCCTGTTTCCTTTTATTCTCCGCCGTGTTTCATCAATGCTGTATAGCTATAGTTATCTTGAGGTGGTTTCCGATGCCGGACAGCTGCTGGATGCGGCTGCTCAGGTTGTTGTTGAGAATCAATTGCGTTGGCAGGACTGGCGCTCATTAGGTCCGAATCCTGAGCAACAACAACCGCTGGGGGGCGTGATGGGGAAAATCTGTGTGCAGGGGCCAGCTGTACAGGATATCCTTCCTTTTCTTGCTTTGGGAAGTTTGATGAATTTGGGTAAAAATGCCGCCTACGGTGCCGGCCATTATGTGTTGGAAGAGTGGAGTGACGATGATCGCAATCACGGGGAATGATTTGAAAATTTAAAATGGTTCTGTATACTTAACCTGAACCTGAGAATAACCGGATGGCAAATGCCTTGTGTGCATGGATCACGTTTAATGAAACCGTAACCGGAATGAACACAGAAATGTGGAGGTGAGTATGAAAAATACGTGGGAGGAGCGGGAAAAGGCCTTTGAAAACCAGTACATTTATGAGCAAGAAAAAAAACAGCTGGAAGCGATGAAAACAGGTGAACGCGAAGCGCAAATCAGGGAGTTGTGTAAGAATCGTTGCCCGAAATGCGGTGAAGAAATTCAAGCCTCGACGTTCCGTGGTGTTCCTCTCGATCAATGCCCCAGCTGTGGCGGTATCTGGCTGGGACCGAATGACCTGAAAATTCTGGCGGAAAAAGATCATCGTACCTGGTTTGATAACTGGTTCAAGCAGGAAGCGGGTGAATAGGGTTGATGGCGTCGCAAAAAGTCCGCCCTCCTGCGTTGCAACGTTTTTTCAAGACTTCGACATACAACATGTATGCCTTCACCCTTGAAAAACCACTACGCCTTGTAGATCGAAATTTTTGCTTAGCCATCTTATTTGTTTTTGCGAGACCATCAGGGTTCGGCTACGCTTAATGTCGTGATCATTCGACTTGATAATCGATACACGTGCTCTCTGGACGTAACAGGGCGGGTTTCAAGGCTTTTCCTTGACCCGCCCTTAATATTGACGTAAAAATATCGGAATGTGTAAATATCAACTCTGTTGTTTAATTTTAATGCTTTAGGTTTGAGGAGGAAAGATGGGCGACGTTGTTTTTGTTTTACTGGTGGTTGCAGGACTCGGAACGTTCTTTTATCGGCAAAATCAGGCTAAACACGTCGAGACGAGCCAAGATGATAGCGTGGCCAACTGCTGCGCAACACATGTTACTCCCGCTGAAGAGCCGGTAGCTGAAGA
>JAGGYC010000007.1 GCA_021162745.1 Desulfuromonas sp.
AGGGAGGTCTTACCAACTCCCGGAGGACCGACAAGACACAGAATAGGCCCTTTGATCTTCTTCACCAGCGTTTGCACCGCTAAGTGCTCAAGAATTCGCTCTTTAACCTTCTCAAGTCCATAATGATCTTCGTTGAGCACCTCTTCAGCACGGTTGATATCCGTACTGTCACGAGTACTTTTCTGCCACGGCATGGAGATCAACCAGTCGATATAGTTACGTACGACAGTCGCCTCAGCGGACATCGGTGACATCATTTTGAGTTTACGCAGTTCTGCCGTTGCCTTTTCCGTCGCCTCGCGCGACATCTTTTTCCGGCCAATCTGCTCGTCTAATTCTTTGAGTTCCTGCTTAAATTCATCCTTATCGCCCAGTTCTTTCTGAATCGCACGCATCTGCTCATTCAGATAGTATTCCTTCTGGGTTCGCTCCATCTGATTTTTAACCCGCTTGCGGATTTTCCTCTCGATTCTGAGGATTTCAACTTCACGTTCAAGCAACTCAAGCAGCAACTCAAGTCGTTCGCAAACATCTATCAGTTCAAGAACTTCTTGTTTTTCATCAACACGAAGGTTGAGATGAGCGGTAATAATGTCAGCCAGATTCCCCGCATTGGCGACATTATCAACAGAAGCGACAACCTCGGACGGAACTTTGCGACTGTGGCTGACATAAGATTCAAACAGCGCTTTCACACTGCGAACTAACGCTTCTGATTCCAGAGAATCACAGGTTAACTCTTCAATCTCTTCGCAGGTCGCGTAGGTACAATCTTCTTTTTCAACCAGATCAATAAGTCGTGCACGAATTTTACCTTCAACCAACAGCTTCACGGTGCCATCGGGCAATTTCAACAATTGCGAAATTTTGGCAATGGTGCCGATGGCAAACAGATCATCAAAAACAGGCTCATCGATCTCAGCATCATTCTGAGCAACAAGAAAGATCTGTCGCCCCCCCTCCATCGCCTGCTCCAGCGCATTAATTGAACGGGAGCGCCCAACGAACAACGGGGTAACCATCTCAGGAAAAATCACGATATCGCGCAAAGGGAGCAGGGGGATTGCCCCTGCTCCCTCAATACGATCAGGAATTGTATCTACAAGTTGTGTCATCAATTTTCCAAACTAAGAATCAATCAGGCGGATTCAGCACAATCATAAACAATCAGAGGTGCCGTTTTCTTCAGCACAACATCCTCGCTGATAACAACCTCTTTCACATGTTCTTGTGATGGGATGTCATACATGATATCGAGCATGGCCTCTTCAAGAATCGAGCGCAAACCACGAGCCCCTGTTTTACGTCGTGCAGCCTCTTTGGCAATAGCGACCAGAGCCCCATCGGTAAATTTCAAGGCAACATCATCGAGGTCCAGCAGTTTCTGATACTGGCGAACAAGGGCATTTTTAGGCTCTTTAAGTATCTGAACCAATGCCTCCTCATCCAACTCTTCCAACGTTGCAATCACCGGCAGACGACCGATAAACTCAGGAATCAAGCCATACTTCAGCAGATCACCCGGCTCAATATCCTTGAGTAGCTTACCCAATGTCGCTTCACCAGAGGAACGAATATCGGCACCAAAACCCATGGTTTTCTTACCGACGCGCTGGGAGATCACATCTTCCAGGCCTGAAAAAGCACCACCACAGATAAACAGGATATTTGACGTATCAACCTTGATAAATTCCTGTTGCGGATGCTTTCGGCCCCCTTTAGGAGGAACACTCGCCGTGGTTCCCTCAATAATCTTCAGCAGTGCCTGCTGCACACCTTCACCGGAAACATCGCGAGTAATAGAGGGTGATTCACTTTTACGGGCAATCTTATCAATCTCATCGATATAGATAATGCCACGTTGGGCCTTTTCGATATCGTAGTCGGCCGATTGCACCAAATTCAAGATGATATTCTCGACATCCTCACCGACATAACCCGCTTCGGTAAGATTGGTCGCATCAGCCATGGCAAAAGGAACATTCAATACTCGCGCCAGGGTCTGTGCCAGCAGGGTCTTACCACTACCGGTTGGGCCAAGAAGAAGAATATTACTTTTCTGAATCTCAACATCGTCAGCTTTTGCCGAATACTTAACCCGCTTATAATGGTTATAGACGGCAACAGAGAGAACTTTTTTCGCCCAATCCTGACCGACAACATAGTCATCAAGGGTTTCACGAATCTTAGCCGGTATTGGTAAATCTTGAGAATCTGAAGTATCCTCACCGCCCAGTTCCTCGACAATGATCTCCTGACACAGGTCAATACATTCATCACAGATATAAACGGATGGTCCTGCGATGAGTTTTTTTACCTCATCTTGCGATTTACCACAAAATGAACAGGTTAATTCTCCAGAATGATCGTCATTATGTTCCATAACGTTCCTCCGCTATCAAGCCTTGGCCCGAGTAACAATTTTGTCAATCAATCCGTAATCCATGGCATCCTGCGCTCCCATAAAGAAGTCGCGCTCGGTATCACGTCCGATCGTTTCAACATCCTGGCCGGTGTGATGAGCAAGAATAGCATTCAAATCTTCACGTAAGCGTAGAATTTCTTTGGCGTGGATACTGATATCAGATGCTTGGCCCTGAAAACCACCCAGCGGCTGATGGATCATGATCCGTGAATTCGGCAGAGAAAAACGTTTCCCTTCTGCTCCGGCAGCCAACAGGACAGCCCCCATGCTGGCAGCCTGTCCGACACAGATGGTCGAAACAGGAGCCTTGATGTACTGTATGGTGTCATAAATGGCCATCCCGGCAGTCACAACTCCGCCGGGCGAGTTGATATACAGATGAATATCTTTCTCTGGATCTTCAGATTCAAGAAACAGCAACTGGGCAACGATCAAATTTGAGATCTGATCTTCGATGGCCCCACCGAGAAAAATAATTCGGTCCTTAAGCAGCCGTGAATAGATATCATACGAACGCTCACCACGTCCGGTTTGTTCGACAACTATCGGGACAAGACTCATTGAGTTACTCCTGTTCTTCGTCAGCAGGCTGTGGCGCCAACGCCTCTTTGGAAACCTCTTCGATTTTCGACTGGCCCATCAGGTAGGTAATTACTTTTTCCTCTTCAATCTGAGCCAGAAGATTTTTGCGCGCTTCTTCACCCGCATAGTATTTCTTCACTTCATCAATAGGCGCATTGGCCATGCTGGCAATCTCTTCAAGACGACCATCAATTTCAGAATCATCAACCGAGATGTTCTCCTGCTGACCGATCGCTTCGAGGATCAGGCTACCCTGCACCTGCTTAATCGCAGGTTCGCGGTACATGGAGCGGAACGCATCATCATTCATCCCCATCATTTCCAACGTCATCCCTTGAGACTGGAGACGATTGGTGATGTTTTTGTGCATGAAGTCCAGTTGACGCTCGATCATTGTTGCCGGAACATCGATTTCATTGCGCTCAACCAGTGCCGCGATCAAACGCTCCTTGAGATCCTCTTCAACACGAGTCGTCTCTTCTTGCTGGTAGCCATCTGCCATTTTCTGGCGTAAATCGTCAGCACTCTCCGCACCAGACGCTTTGGCAAATTCATCATCAAGAACAGGAACCTGCTTAACTTTGATCTCTTTTACCGCAACCTTGAACGTTGATGCTTTGCCTGCGAGATCTTTATTCCCATACTCTTCAGGGAAAGTAACTTCGATCTCCTTTTCTTCGCCACGCTTCAAACCAACCAGCTGCTCTTCGAAGCCGGGGATAAAGCTGCCGGAACCGAGTTCCAGCTCGTGACCCTGTGCTGCGCCACCATCAAAAGCAACGCCATCGACAAACCCTTCAAAATCGATGGTAACAAAGTCACCATTCTGTACATCATCGCGCTCAGCCACTTCCTGAGAAGCACGGGAGTCGAGCATTTGGGTCAGGCGGTCTTCAATAACCTGCTCATCAAATACGAAAATCTCTTTTTGCAGCTCGAGACCGGTAAAGTCTTTGGCTTCGATCTCCGGCTTAACCTCAACATGAGCCTCAAAGGTGAACGGCTGGTCTTTTACCAATTCACTGCTGTCTTCAATTGAGGGATCAGAAATCGCGGGAACTTTGTGATCAACCAATGCCTTATAATAGGACTCATTGATCAAACGCCCGATCACTTCCTGCTGCATCTGCTCGACATAATATTGTTCGACAACCGACATGGGCACTTTACCCTGACGGAAACCTTTAATCTTAGCCGACTTGGCAATTTTCTTGTAAGTTTTAGCGATCTCCTCTGAAACACGATCAGCACTAACCTCAACAGAAATTTTCTTTTTGATGGAACTTACGTCTTCAACCTGAACGTTCATGCGAATAACCCTCACTTGGTGAATATGTATAATCCAGACAAACCGGCAACGACCAAACAGGCAGGCGACCGGTAATTTGCAGACAAAACAGGGGCACGATGAGGGGATCTATGGCCCCTGATGTCCCCTGATAAGTAACTGGTGCGAGAGGGGAGACTCGAACTCCCACGGTTGCCCGCTGGATCCTAAATCCAGTGCGTCTGCCAATTCCGCCACTCTCGCTAAATTCTTTGACCCCACACCGAAAGGTGAGAGGAAACAGTCATATCTGCCGCCGTGCGACAAAATAGCACTTTGTAGCCCGAAGCCAAAACCAAAAAGACTCGACGGCATCACGTTCGTCGGGAGTCCGACAAGAACATCGACGATCGAGTCTATATAAAAAATGGGGTGAGTGAAGGGGGTTGAACCCTCGACAACCGGAGTCACAATCCGGCGCTCTACCAACTGAGCTACACCCACCATAAAAAGAACTACTTATCGTTAACCACAAATCTGGGTTTATTGAGTGGCGCGCCAGGAAGGACTCGAACCCTCGACCCTGTGATTAGAAGTCACATGCTCTATCCAGCTGAGCTACTGGCGCCTGTATTAATGGTCGGGGCGAGAGGATTCGAACCTCCGACCCCCTGCTCCCAAGGCAGGTGCGCTACCAGGCTGCGCTACACCCCGACATACAAGACGCTGTTGTTTATCATTCTGGATTTAAAAATGCAACTTTTTTCTTTTTTATCAACCAAGCCTGTTTGGTTAAGTCTGACCTAATGACTGCTAAAGTCAACATCAATCACTTCAGGCTCCGCCGTTTCTGACTGCGAAGTGGGTTGTAACACATCCTGCTTGAGAAGTGCAAACTCTTCTTTCGAAATTAATCCTTTATTGTACATATCAGCCAAACGCTCAAGGCTGCGCAGCCGGGATGTTTCTGGATCTTCCAATTGCAACGGCGCGTTTTCAACCATAGTACGCCCTGGAGATGCTACGCCGACACGCACAGACGCCAGACCACCCAGCAAGCTGACCTCCATGGGACGATCAGGAACATTGTCACTCAGTGTCTGCTTAAGCCCGGCAGCCCCACGCTTCATGCGGCGATAAAACCAGTATCCAGATAAGCATAGCAGCGCCAGTCCACCACCAAGGATCCATGGCATATAAACAACCAGCCCCCGGAAGAAAACAATAAAAAAACCGAGGATAACCAGCAGTAAAACGTGTAGGATAAGAACAAAGTAACCAATAAAAATATTTTTAGCGATACCGTCATCGCCCGAAGACTCTGCCATAACTTTGTCATTCCAGGAAAAACGCTCTTTCGACAACCGGAAGATGCAGGATGCAAACGACCGACAGCGGCGGTCACTATAACAGGAATCCCAATGGGGGGCAAACCCCTAAAACATATCCAGAGTGACACCTGAAGGTTTGAACTCACCTCACCGATTGTGGTAGTGTCCCCTCAATAAAAATCAAGCCATCCCCTACCAATATTACAACTAACTATTAACGGAGTTAACAACCATGAGCAGTTCTCCTAAAGTTGCCCTGCAAACCTCTCTGGGCGAAATCGTCCTTGAACTGAATCAGGAACTTGCCCCTATCAGCGTTGAAAATTTTCTTTCCTATGTCGAAAGTGGTTTTTATGTGAACACCATTTTCCACCGCGTCATTCCCGGCTTCATGGTTCAGTGTGGTGGCATGAATGCCGACATGGAGGAACCCGGCGGCAAAACACCGATTAAAAATGAAGCCGACAACGGCCTGAAAAACACCATCGCCACCATCGCCATGGCACGCACCCAGGTCGTGGACAGTGCCACCTCCCAGTTTTTCATCAACATCAATGACAACGATTTTCTCGACCATCGCGACCCACGCCCCGAAGCCTTCGGTTATGCTGTATTCGGCAAAGTGGTTGACGGTATGGATGTGGTCCATGCCATCGAAAAAGTTGCCACCGGTAACAAGGGCCACCATCAGGATGTCCCGCTGGAGCCGGTCACCATCACCTCGGCGACCGTCATCAAAGAGTAAGCATCTTAATATTTTCGGTCAGGAACAATAAAAAAGGGCAGCGTCTGAACAGGCGCTGTCCTTTTTTATTTATTTTCAGCCATGATCCGTTTTTCCTGCAACAGCACAAAAAAACGATTCCCCCCCTCAGGATTGTTCTCAAGCCGTACGGCTCCCTGATAAAGATTGGCGATATGTTTGACAATGGAAAGACCTAACCCCGTTCCGGAATATTGTTTGTTCCGTGATTGAGAGCAGGTATAGAACCGTTCAAATATCCGTTCGTGCTCGACTTCAGCGATAAGCGGCCCCTGATCGTCAACGGTGATCATGAGCCCTTCGTCGCATCGCCGTATACTTGCAGCGACAGAGTTGCCCTCAGAATATTTGCAGGCGTTATCAATCAGATTGGTCAGGACGCTTTGCAAATGCTCCTGCAGGATATGGACATGGGCGGGATCAACGTCCAATGTCAGGGTTTTGTCGCAAGACTCCCCATAAAATGCCCTGATCTGCTCTGCGACCTCGGCCAGGGAAGTTGCTCCGTCAACCGTGAATTCCCCTCCGACCGATTCCAGTTTGTGCAGTTCGATAATATCGTTGATCAGATTGTTCAGGCGGACGGATGAGCCGTAGATATTATCCAGAAAACGCTGCCTGGTCCTCTCCTCGATTTCAGGGGTATCACGCAGTGTTTCGGCGTAACCCATAATCATTGCCAGCGGGGTTTTTAATTCATGAGAAATATTGCCCGTCAATTCCGCCTTGAACGCTTCGTATTCAATCTGCCTAGTTAAATTGCGGATGAGGAGCAGCTTTTGATCATCAACCTGCTTCACGTTGATATCAAACGTTTCTTCATGCAGAGAGATTCTGAATGTTTCAGTAGCTTGCTCCAAAATGCCGTTGAAAAAGTTTATCAAATGGATGTCATTGGTGGTCTGAAAGAGACTGGTACCGGGAATGAAGTCCACACCGAACTCTTTTTCCATCCACGGGTTGGCATGCAGAATAGCATTCTCTTTGCCGAGCAGTAAAACACCCTGATCCATGCTGTTGAGGATATGCTCAAGTTTTTGTTGGTCGCGCTCCATTTGCAGATTCTTGTTCTGCATGCTGGAATAAATCCGATAGATTAGGCTGGCAATTTTGGCCATCGAAGGATCTTTGAAGCGTGGGAAGTGAACGTTGGCTCTGCCCGATTCAATATTGTCGGCAATGTAATTCAGTTTCTGGACGGGCAGGGAGACCTTGCGGGCAAAGTAGAGGGCAAGCAGCAAAAGCACCAGACTCAGGCAGAAAAATGCCCGGATCATCTGTTCAGTAAATTCCTGTTGCAGGGATTCGACATAGGTCGCCGGATAGGCCAAACGCAGCACTCGATCATCGGAGAGTTTCCGGGCAAAATAGAACATCTGCATATCGGTTGTACTGCTGAAGCGAATCGCAAAACCATCTCCAGCGTATATAGCGTCCTTGATTTCCAAGCGTCCCTTGTGATTTTCCATCTCAGCAATACGCTCAAAGGGAACCAGCGAGTCGAGCAAGACCCGTCCACCGCGATCGACAAGGGTAATGCGTAATGACGTCTGCCGAGTCAGCTCGCCCCAACGCTCATGACTCTCAATGGTTGTAAGATTCAGATCCTTACTTTGCTGCGCCAGAATTATCCACTTGTGTTTCATCTCCTGAAGCAATTCATCACGGGCGTTACTCATCATCATGCCGTGAGTAAAGTAAAAGGTCAGGGCCAGGGCTGTGAAGATAGGGATGAACAACACCAGAAAAACTTTGGCAAAAGAACGCATTTATTCGACCTTGTAGCCGATTTTTGGAATCGACTTGATGATCCGCCCTGCTTCACCCAGTTTTTTGCGCAAGGTAGAGATATGAGAATCAACGGTACGACTGAAAACATCAGCGTCGTAACCCCAGATTGTGGTGAGCAACTGGTTGCGCGTAAAAACACGGCGCGGATGTTTGACGAACAGCATCAGCAGTTCGAACTCCTTATGAGTGAGTGTCAGTTCCGTGCCGGCGACAAAGGCTTTGTACTTGGTCTCATCGATGGAGATATCGGCATAATTAATCAGAGCCCCGAACTCATCGTCGCCGCTACGTTTCAGCATAACCGGGATCTTGGCCAACAGCACTTTCATGCTGAACGGCTTGGTCAGGTAGTCATCAGCACCAACTTCGAGAAGGCGGACGATATCATCTTCGCTGCTTTTGGCCGAGATGATAATCACCGGTACCTGAGTGAACTTATTATTGGTTCGGATCAGCTTGAGAAACTGATCTCCCTTTAAGCCGGGCAGCATGATGTCGAGCAGGATCAGGTCGGGCAAAAACTCCTCCAGCAACATCAGAGCGTCATTGGCGTTGTCGGTTCCGACAATGGTGTGCCCGGCATTCTGTACGTTGAAGGTGACAATCTCCCTCAAGTCGGCTTCATCTTCAACCAGCAATATCTTAGCCATCGATAACCTTGTCCGGTGAACAGTGTTTGATGATTTTACCTGTCGACATAAAATATATCATTTCAGCAATATTTGTCGCGTAGTCAGCGATCCGTTCGATACTGCGGGTTATAAACATCAGGGAAATAATGTTGCGCGTGTTATTCAGATCGCCATTCATATAACCGAGTAACTCCTCGGTAATCCTGTCATCCAGTTGATCTACGACATCATCGCGCCGGATAATTTCCAGAGCTGCGTCGATATCTTTGTTGAAATAGGCGGTGATTGCATCCTGAATCATAAGGATCGCCGCATCTGCCATTTTGGGCAGATCAATATAGGGTTTGACCGGCGGCGACTGATTCAGCTTTTTGACCTCTTTGGCGATGCTGGTGCAATGGTCTCCGACCCGCTCAAGATCGACGATGATCCGCAACGCGGTGACGACAAAGCGTAAATCGACCGCCTTGGGTTCATACAGCGCCAGCATTTTCAAACAATGTTCATCAATGCTGGTATCGAAGGCATCAACCTCGTCGTCGCGGGCGATAACGCTGTCGGCCAACTCGGAATCTCGCGTCACCAATGCCTTGGTGGCATCTTGTAACATCGAGGTTGAGATCTGGCACATACTGACCAGCATGGTTTTTAACTGGATATATTCCTGCTCTACTTTTTTCATCGCTCTTCCTGTCTCAGCCGAAGCGTCCGGTAATATATTCTTCGGTCAATTTCTCTTTCGGATTGGTAAACATCATATCGGTCTGATCACACTCGATCAACTCGCCCATATACATAAAGGCGGTCTGGTCAGAAATTCTGGCCGCTTGCTGCATGTTGTGGGTAACAATAAGAATGCTGACCTCCTGCTTTAGTTTCACCATCAACTCTTCGATTTTGCTGGTGGAAATCGGATCGAGGGCACTTGTCGGCTCATCAAAAAGGAGCACATCCGGCTCTACAGCCAAAGCGCGAGCGAGAACCAGGCGTTGTTGTTGACCTCCAGATAGGCCATTGGCGGATTGTTTCAGGCGATCTTTGGCTTCATCCCACAGCGCCGCCTGCTTCAGCGCCTGCTCAACCCGGTCGGTCAATTCTGCACGGTTTTTTATCCCCTTCAGTTTCAAGCCATAGGCAATGTTATCAAAGATACTCATCGGGAAGGGGGTCGGTTTCTGAAAGACCATGCCGATACGGCTGCGCAATTCGGTGATATCTTTTCGCTCCAGCAGGTTACCCCCTTCGAACAGGATCTCACCTTCATAACGGTGACCAGGATAGAGATCATGCATCCGGTTAAAACAACGTAAAAAGGTGGTTTTACCACAACCGGAGGGACCAATCAGGGCGGTAACCTGATTCTTCTTGATATCCAGAGAGATATTTTTTACCGCATGGACATCCCCCTGATAGTAAAAATTCAAATTTTTAACGGACATGATTTGGTCAGACATCGACAGCCTCAATTCTTGTATTTCCAGCGGATAATCAGTCGCCCCATAATCGTCAGCCCCAGAATAAACAGGGTGACAACAAAGGACGCGGCCCAGGCCATTTCGTGCCAATCATCGTAGGGCCCCATGGCGTATTGATAAATCGTCACGGTCAGCGACGGCATCGGCTCATTCATATTGGTGGTTAAAAACATGTTGTTGAATGACGTAAAGAGCAACGGTGCCGTTTCACCGGCAATGCGCGCAATCGCCAACAGAATTCCGGTAAAGATACCAGTAGCGGCCCCCCGGTAGACAATCTGCAGGATCACCTTGTAATAGGGCGCCCCCAGCGCAAATGCTGCTTCGCGAATTTCCCAGGGGACCAGAAAGATCATCTCTTCCGTGGTCCGCAACACAACCGGAATCATGATAATCGCCAAGGCCAACGACCCGGCAAAGCCGCTGAAATGTCCAATCGGTTTGACAAAAATGGCGTACACAAAGGTGCCAATAACAATCGACGGCACACTGATCATGATATCGGAGAGGGTACTGATAAAACGACCGATGCGCCGATGACGACCATATTCAGCCAGATAAGTGCCACCCAGAATCCCGAGAGGGACACCTATCAATATGGCAAAAAAAGTCACCAGCAGTTGCCCGATAAATGCATGCTTCAATCCGCCCCCTGCCATTCCCGGAGGTGCCGCTTCATTCAGGAACAATTCAGGTGTGATGTAGGTAAACCCGTGCCGTAACACATCAGCCAGAATAAAGGTCAGCCAGAACAAGCCGAGGGTAGCTGCTGCACAGGAAAAACTCAGAGCCACGACATTGATGATTTTACGTTTATCTATTTCGGTCATGTTATTCATGACTTTGCCTTACGAGCCAGAAAGGTTTTAGCAATCGCCAGCAACAGGAAGTTCATCCCCAACAGAATCAGGGCCAGATAAAACAGGGACGACAAATAGAGGTCGGTGTCGGCTTCAGTGAATTCATTGGCCAGGGTGACGGTAATGGTTGCCGAAGCATCAAACAGTGATGTCGCAATTTCGTGCTTATTCCCCAGCACAAAGGCGACCGCCATCGTTTCTCCCAGTGCTCGACCCATTGCAATAATAATGCTACCGAAAATTCCGGTTTTCGCGTGTGGAACGACCACATCTTTGATCACTTCCCAGCGGGTTGCACCAATACCATAGGCAGACTCCTTCAACTGAACCGGGGTCAGAGCAAAGGTGTCATGCACGATACTGGAAATAAAAGGGGTAATCATGATACTGAGAATGATACTGGTGGTCAGGATATCGATCCCGAGAGGAACGCCGGTAAACAGCTGACCGATTATCGGGATGGGCTCAAAGACTCTCTGCAGCAGCGGCTCAACATACTCACCCATCAGCGGGGCAAAGGTGAAAAGCCCCCACATGCCGTAAATAATGCTGGGGATGGCGGCAAGCAGTTCGATGGCGGTGCCGAAGATCGGCTTTAAGACTTTTGGACACAGCTCAGTAATAAAGACAGCAATACCCAGAGCCACAGGAACGGCCATAGCCAAAGCCAGCAATGTGGTAATCAGGGTACCATAAAGAGTCGTTGCGGCACCAAAATTTTCTCTCACCGGATCCCAGGCCGTACTGCTGACGAAACCGAAAAAGCCGAAGGCATCAATCGCAGTCAGGGATTCACGGAACAGGGAGATAAAGATACTGACAATAATCGCCAGTACCAGAAAAGCAGCCGAAAAAGTGATGATGGAGAAGAGTTTGTCGAGGTTCTGTTCGCGTTTAATTGTGCTTGCCATGATTTATCCCTTTGCGTATGTAGGATAAATCTAGCAAAGCAATGTCTGGGAAGTGTCAGGAAGCTGTTAAAGAAATGTAAAATAACTGACCGGTGAAAGCTATTTTTTACCGGTCAGAACAATAAGGTTCTGAGAAAATCACAGACAGGAAGAGAAGTCTCCTCCTGCCCATAACAATGTTCAGATATTTTTACAATCCGTTCGCCTTCCAATAACTACGGATATCGTCCTTCAAATTCTGCGGGAGAGGAACATAGACCAGCCTAGTCGCCATCTCGTCACCATTGTCAAAGGCCCAATTGTAAAACTTAATCGCCTGACGACTTGAGTCGTTTCTGTCTTTAGCGAGTAAGATAAACGAGGCTCCGGCGATCGGCCATGAAGCTTTGCCTGGAGCGTTGATCAGCCACAAGTAGTAGCCCTTAGATTGTTCCCACTTGGCACCGGCAGCTGCAGCTTTAAAGCTGTCGAAGGAGGCGCTGACGTATTCTCCAGCCCAGTTTTGTAAAACGACATCGGCCAACTTGTTCTGCTTGGCATAAGCGAATTCCACATAGCCGATGGAGTTTTTAATTCGCTTGACATAGTTACTGACCCCTTCGTTTCCTTTACCGCCAATTCCGACTGGCCATTTTACCGATTTGCCAGCTCCAACTATCGCCAGCCAGTCTTTGCTAATTTCGGCCAGGTAATTGGTGAAAATTGCGGTTGTGCCGGAACCATCGGATCGTTGAATAACGCTGATGTTCGCATCAGGCAGTTTCAAGCCAGGATTTAATTCGACAATTTCCGGATCACTCCAGTTGGTGATTTTGCCAAGAAAAATGCGCGACATGACATCACCGGTCAAATTAAGTTGCGCACTGCCTATCCCTTTAATATTGACAATCGGTACCACGCCACCAATGATTGCCGGGAATTGTAATAGCCCTTTTGCCTTTAAATCGTCAGGTTTTACCGGCGCATCTGAAGCACCGAAATCAACGGTCCGGTTGCTGATCTGGCGAACGCCGCCCCCGGAACCGATCGACTGATAATTGATTTTTATTCCGGTATCCTTCTGATACTTAAAAGCCCAACCGGAATAGACCGGGTAAGGAAATGAGGCGCCGGCGCCATTGACTGTTGATCCGGCGAAAGACGAAATGGGCAACAGTAATAATAGAGCCAGAACGAATAGCTGCTTTTTCATGATGTTTCCTCCATAGCGAATGATTTTTGCGCAGAGGATAAACAGAGGATGTTTCAAAGTTATGAAGGGACTGTTAAAAAGATGTGAAATTGATGAGTATCGGGGGGAGCTGTGTCTGATTTTCTGTTTCAATGTCACCACATTAATCATGCGATTGACGGTATCAAAACCGAGAGACGTTACAGCCAAATAACAAAAGGCCGTCTGCTCTAGCTGCAGACGGCCTTTTATCATGCTAAACCTACGATGGTCATAACGACCCTTTCACCGCCATCACATATTTCAGATAGCGCCCTTCGGGAAACGTCACCGGATACGGAAAATCTTCGGACTGACCCGCTGTTTTAATCACCTTGACAGCACATCTTGCGGCCAAGGCACCACGGCGCAGCTCCTTAAGATAATCGGCCAGATCCACCTTCTGATGATTGGAGGAGGTGATCAACAGCCCTCCCGATTCCAATAAACCAAGCACCAGCGTCACCAACCGGGCCGTTCCGCCACTGGTGGTAAAGCGATTTTTGGTTGTCGTCGAAAAACTGGGAGGATCCATCAGGATTACATCATAGCACTGGCCCTGCTCTGCCAATTGCGGCAAAACATCAAAACAGTCGCCAACGATAAATTTATGTCGCTTGGCATTGAGCCGATTCAAACCAAAGTTTTCCCGCGCCTGCTGTAAGTAATGCTCAGAGGCATCAACACTGGTGACCTGCTTGGCCCCGGCAACGGCTGCGGCAACTGAAAAAGCCCCGGTGTAGGCAAACAGATTGAGAACTCGCTTGCCGGCAACACGCTGCATCAGATCACGCCGGTTGGCACGCTGATCCATAAACAATCCGGTATTCAGCCCCTCTTCCAGAGTCACCTGAAAGCTCACATCATTTTCCAGAACCTGATACGTTGGCGGAGCAGCCTGACCGGAAAGCAAACGGCTGTAACGTTTAGAACCCTTCTTCTCCAAGGCTCGCGTTTGCTGGGGACGAAATTTTTCGTAAATAGCAAGGGGATTGAATAAGCTCTTCAATGCCTTGACCAAAGCAGGCAGATAGCGTTCCCAACCACGACTATAGAGCTGAATCATCAGATAATCGTTGTAGCGCTCAATGGTCAACCCCGGCAACCCGTCGCCCTCGCCATTAACCAGACGATAAGCATTGGTCCCCTCGAGCATAGCATGCTGCTGACGCAGTTGATCGGCGGCCTTTAAGCGCTGAGTGAACCACTCTGCATCAAGCTGCACATCCCCTGCTGCTATCACCCGGGCCACGGTACGATCTTCGACATCCCGCAACGCCGTCCCCAGAGTTTCCCCCTGCTCTGACACCAACGTAATCAGATCACCGGTTTTTCCAGCCGGCCATTGCTTGGTATAGCGATCCTGAATCACCCATGGATGTCCCAACTTCAGCATTTGAACGGTTTGGGCTCCAACAACACATTTTTCTCGACGAGTTTGATCCATTGATGATTTTCCATCCATTTAAGAAGGCGACCATATCAACCCATTGGGGCCGTTGTCGCAATGTAGACTACTGATATTTCCCGTTGTACGGTATCCGCCGCCGGCACGCCAGTGCAAAATAGTCACGATCTCATTTTACACGAAGTCCCCTACCATCCCCTAATGCGCTATGATAAAGTTAATCCTTCAAAACATTCAGGAGCAAACTCTTATGGAAACAGCACCACAAACACGGGCGGAACAACAGATAGAGCAATTACTGCGACAGCTCGAACCGGGCTGCGAGCGCTACAGCATACTCAGTTCGGCAAAAAACTTCAAATCGTCCTGGGTCGATCTTGGTCAACAACTGAAACAGGTGCGCACCGCCAGGCTCTACAGCGAGTGGGGTTACGACAGTTTTGAGGATTACTGTGCGCGGGAAATCCGCATCCGTCGCCAGACCGCAGACAAACTGACCATGGCTTACTACTATCTGGAGCAGAAACGACCCGCATTGGTGAACGATCAACAAAACCTCAATCCGTTGCCCGACTTCCGCTCGATTGACCTGCTGCGTCAGGCCGACGCCGAGCAGAAGTTTTCTCAGGAACAGCAACAGGAGCTTCAACAAGCGGTTTTCGAGGGCAAACTCAGTCATCCCACTATTGCTAAACGCTTCAAAGAGATGTCCATGGAACATGCAACCACTCAGGAACGGCAGTTTTCGGAATACAAAAATGCGTTGAACGCCGCGCGCAGGCTGCAAGGCGCACTGGGGTTTCTACCTGATGAGTTTAACGGTCGCGATCTCGACTTGGCGCCGCTGATCTCCTCGCTGGAACAAGCCGTTGACATGCTCGAACCGGCAACAGCGCCAACGGTTAGAGACGAATAACGCCAAACGCCTTACAAGCCAAAAATTCGTGTAACAATAAAGGGGATTCGATGGAGAAGAAAAACGCCGTTAAATTGTTTCTACAGACCTTTTTTGGTAACAGTGAAGATCCACGATTTTCTTTTATCGAACAGATCAGCCGCTTTGAGAATATGAATAAAAAACAGCTATTATTTTCAGAAGGGGACCAGGGCAATGAATTTTACTTTCTCGCCTCTGGGCGGATCAAGCTTTTCCGCTCCACCATCGACGGCAAGGAAGCGATCATCCGCTTCATCGGTCCGGGAGAATACTTTGCTGAGATCCTCCTCCAGCTCAAGGGCCGTTATCCGGTGAGCGCTGTTGCCATCGAACCATCGGAACTGCTGGCCATTGATGCCACCAGGATCCTCAACCACATAGAACAACACCCCGACATCGCCATGCACTTTATCGGTGCCCTGTCCCAACGGATTAAATATCTGCTCGGAATGATCGAACAACTCACTCTGGCCGACATCCGCCAACGGTTTTTAAACTACCTTCAGGTGCTACGCGACAAAAGTCCAACGAAGCGCGTTGAACTGCCTGCGGCCAAGGGAGAGATCGCCCTGCTGCTGGGCACAACACCCGAAACATTTTCGCGCCTGCTGAAAAAGCTGGCTAACGAGGAGATCATAGAAGTTGAGGGACGAACCATCACATTGTGCGAGCAGGCAAACGAAAAAAAGCTCACCGATTCATAAGATCGGCAAGCCTTTTTCTTGGTATCTATTCAATCAAATGCTACACAGGATACAAGCGGTAGGTGTTGCCCTCTTTCTCACGCTTTAAAACGTTTTCCTTATCCAACTGCAAAAGTGTAGCTTGCAAATGTTTACGATTTTCACGCGGGAACATGGCATAGATCTCGGTCTGAATAATGCCCGGCTGTTCCATTACGCGCTGTAACACGCGCCAGGTCAAGGCATCATACTTTTCCGGCGAAGGAACTTCACCCGCCTCATCATCATTTTCTTCAGCTACCGGCTCTTCAGC
>JAGGYC010000162.1 GCA_021162745.1 Desulfuromonas sp.
ATACCACCGTTGCCATGACTAATACGACCTTCCTGACCATCGTTATCTCCTCCTTACAATCTATATCATGCGACAACAACAGGATACCACATCTAACGTCAAAAACGAAGCAACCCGCGGGGTGACAGGCTATCGAACTAGGGCTTGCATTGTTAGGGATTCCCTACCGCGGAGAAGAA
The DNA here is from genome assembly GCA_021162745.1 of Desulfuromonas sp. Lineage (GTDB taxonomy): Bacteria > Desulfobacterota > Desulfuromonadia > Desulfuromonadales > Desulfuromonadaceae > Desulfuromonas. The sequence goes on from JAGGYC010000162.1 coordinate 180, forward strand.
GACTTCTTCCATATCTGCTGCATCATACGCCTTTTCTAGCTCAGTAAGTGTTCCCAAGGCGCGCAGCTTCCCGCCGTACAGAATACCGATCCGATCGCACAGCTTCTCGGCGATGCGCATGATGTGTGTGGAGATGAGTATCGTTCGGCCTTGCTCACGAAAGAGTTTGATCGATTCCACAACCGCTCGGGCCGCCATCACGTCCAAGCCAAATGTCGGCTCATCGAGGATGAGAACCGGCGGATCATGGATGATGCTTCTGGCAAGTGATAGCTTCTGCTTCTCTCCGGTGGAGAAGGTTCCCAACCTGCGGTCGGCCAATTTCGTCAGTTCGAGCATGGAGAAGATCTCATCAGTCCGCCGTGCAATCTCATCATCGCTCAAGCGGTTGATTCGACCGAAGAACCGAATCGTTTCTCGGGCAGTGAAGCGATCGTAGAGACCCGTCTCAGTGGCAAGAAAGCCGATTTGCTCGCGCACCTTCTCTGCATCGGTCTTCGTATCGTACCCGGCAAGGATAGCGCTTCCCGCCGTCGGCGTGAGGATTGTGGCAAGCATTCTCAGTGTTGTCGTCTTTCCCGCACCGTTTGGTCCGAGCAGGCCGAAGATCTCCCCCGTGTGGCAGCTAAACGACAGGCCGTCGACAGCCCTCACTTCACCCTTGCGGGTACGGAAGACTTTCACCAGGTCGCGTGCCTCGACCATGACGTCGGTTTTCGCTGCGGGGCTTGCTTCACTCATAGGTACTCCGCTCCCATCATCTCCTGCAGAACAGCAGGGATGCGAATGCGCCCATCGCTGGTTTGGTTGTTCTCGAGGATGGCAGCCATCAGCCGCGGCGTTGCTACACCCGATCCATTCAGCGTGTGCACGTATTCAGGCTTCTCCCCCTCCGCTGGGCGATATCGTGTGTTGCCGCGTCGTGCCTGGAAATCTTCGCAGTTGCTGCACGAGGAGACCTCATAGTAGCGCCCCTGCCCGGGAAGATAGACCTCGAGATCGACCGTTTTCGTTGCCTGCTGGGCCAAGTCCTGCGTTGGAAGGAGCGCTACACGGTAGTGCATCCCCAACGCCTGCAGGACGCCCTCAACATCGGTGATCAGTAACTCCAGCTCATCGTAGGACGACTCTGGCGTTGTATACTTGAACAGCTCAACCTTGTTGAACTGATGCACCCTAATTAGACCGCGTTCATCCTCTCCGTACGTTCCCGCCTCGCGCCGGAAACAGGGTGTGTAGGCAACGTACTTCTCCGGCAGATCATTAGGAGAGAGGATCTCGCCGCGATGGAGGTTGGCTAGCAGCGTCTCGGCTGTCGGGGTCAGGTAGAGATCGTCCTTCTCGCAGTAGTAATCTTCATCGGCGAACTTCGGAAGCTGTGATGAAACGTAGAAGCTCTCTGGGTTGGCCAAGAATGGCGGGAATACAGGCGTGTAGCCGCGGCGGGAGTGGTAGAAGAACATGTATTGGATGAGCGCCATCTCCAGCATCGCCCCTGCCCCAACGTACATTGGAAAGCGGGCTCCAGCGATCATCGCCCCACGTGTGAAGTCCAAAAGCCCCTTCTCCTCGGCGATTGCCAGGTGATGCTTGATGGGAAAGTCCTGTTTTGGTGCCTCACCGTGACTGCGCAGGATGAGCTTCTCCTCCTTCTTGCCCACCGGAACCGATTCGTGCGGCACGTTTGGCAGCAGAGAGAGGAGGTAGCTTATCCTCTTTGAGACTTCAGCTAGCTCAGAGTCGAGTTCTCCAATTTGCGCGGCAACGGTGGACATCGCCTTAATCTGCTCTGAAGCATCCTTTCCTTCACGCTTCAGGCGACCAACCTCCTGTGAGCCGCGATTGCGCTCGGCCTTCAGTTCCTCAACCTTGCCGATTAGCTCAAGCCGATGCGCGTCGAGCTCGAGGATCTCGCTGAGACTGAGGGAACTATCCCTCGTTTGCAGCTTTCTTTCGATCTCCTCTCCGTTTTTCCTCAGTTTATGAATATCAAGCATCAGTTTTCGCCTCCACTGTAGCCAGGATTCTAGTGGAAGAAGCGATTCTACACAATATGGACGGCTGCTTGCTGCTTCAAGGCCACAGCAGAACTCACGATTCTGCCACGAAGGAGAGAATGGCACTTGCAGAAACACAGGGCTTTCTCACTACGAAGGACACGAAGAGCACTTGGCACGTGTGGTAGCCGGTCCTGTTTACTACACCCCCCGAGGGGAGACATTACCCAGCCAATTGTGCATTTGGTAACTCATCAAATTCCATTCTTCGTCTCCTTCGTGTTCTTCGGTGCGCCAGGCTAAGCCTGGCCGATCTTGTGGACTGGGAGGTGTCCACCATGTGAATAGCCTGTTTGACGTGTAGCCACTCAAGCGCGGGTCGGAGTAATCCGGCTTGGCGAAGCCTTGAGTTGGCGAAGGTATGAGCCATACCGCAAGCGAACCCGATTCGGCCTCGTTACACCGAGTGAGAGCGGCCAACCTACCGAAGG
>JAGGYC010000089.1 GCA_021162745.1 Desulfuromonas sp.
GATGTAGTTGTGAGGACAACTCTACCAAGAGTAATACTGAGTCGTTCAAATGGCAAAGCCAATGAACTCTGACCTTGCCCTGAGGGCAAGGATTTTTATAATTGATTAAAGAGCAGAAGGATTACGCCATCCTCATCGCTGAAATCTTCATAGCCACCTTTGGCATGACACCCGGTGAGTATGAAAAACTCAAAAACATCCCCGTCCCAGATCAAAGGTCAACCTGGGGGACAATATGACCGATCTGGAGCTGATCTTCACCATGCTGGGGGAAAAAGTGACCACGAAAATATCCAGGCAGGAAAAACCAAAGACTTTCCCTGAAAATCGGCAGGTTGCCAGACGCGGCGGAAAAGTCGCCGGTAATGCCCGCAAGGATACCGAAAAAGAGCTGGGACGCTCCGTGATTTCCAAAGAGAATTATCTGTCCGATCAGTTACCTGATGATGGGCAGGACAAGTTGGGGGATAAATAATGGCTGACAATCTCAGCAAAACATCTTTTTACAGCGATATTCGTCAAATCCTGCAATCAGCCCGCACGAAAGCTTATACCGCCGTTAATACGGCAATGGTTGAAGCCTATTGGCTGATTGGCAAGCGCATTGTTGAGGAGGAACAACAAGGAGAGGAACGGGCAAAATATGGCAAATATCTTATTAAAAATTTATCTATTCAACTAACGGCAGAATTTGGCAAAGGATTTTCTGTAGCAAACCTGAAAAATATCCGTCAGTTTTATCTTGTTTTCTCAAACGACCCAAAAAGCTACGCACTGTGTAGCCAATTGAACTGGTCGCATATTCGCTCATTAATCCGTGTAAAAGCCCCTCAAGCCCGCCTCTGGTATATGCAGGAAGCCATAGAACAAAACTGGTCAGCCAGAGCCCTGGAGCGGCAGATAAGCGTGCTCTACTATGAACGCTTGCTCTCCAGCAAAGAGCAGAACCCCGTCAGACAGGAAGCCGAAGAAAAAGCCCGTCCCTTGCAGATCCCCGCCAAAGACTATTTGCGTGATCCCTATATTTTCGATTTTCTCGATCTGCCATGTCAGTCATTGCAGGAAACCGAAGTGGAGCAGGCATTGATTGATAACCTGCAAAAATTCCTGCTGGAACTGGGTAGGGGTTTTGCCTTTGTGGAACGGCAAAAACGAATCAGCACAGAAGATCAGGATTTTTATATTGATCTGGTGTTTTATAATTTTAAACTCAAATGTTTTTTGCTGATTGACCTGAAAATCGGCAAACTCATCCATCAGGATGTGGGGCAGATGGATACTTATATCCGTATTTTTGACCAGCATATCAAGGATTCGGATGACAACCCTACCATTGGCTTAATCCTTTGCAGCCGGAAAAGCGAGGCTATTGCCAAATACTCCGTATTGACCGACAGCCAGCACATGTTTGCATCAAAATACCTGCCTTTTCTCCCGACTGAAGAGGAACTCAGAGCAGAACTTGAGCGGGAGATTCGCTTGCTTGAAGAGCAGGACAAGCTGGGGGATAAATAATGGAGCGTTACGAAAAATATAAGGCCAGCGGGGTTGAATGGATTGGGGAGATTCCTGAGGGGTGGGAAGTTAAGAAGTTGAAGTATCTTGCTACTGAAAGAGACGATTTATTTACTGATGGAGATTGGATTGAAAGTAAATATATTGTATTTGATGATAGCCAAATCAGATACATTACAACCGGGAATATAGGCGAGGGCTACTACAAAGAACAGGGATTCACGTATGTTACTGAGGAAACATTTCGAAAATTAAACTGTACAGAGATATTTCGCGATGATTTATTGATTTCAAGACTGAACCCGCCAATTGGAAGATGTTGCATTATTCCAGACTTAGGGAAAAGGATTGTTACGTCAGTTGACAATGTTGTTCTAAGGCCTAACGAACGATACCTGAAAAAATTCTTAATGTATGCGATGAGTAATAGTAGATATTTCGAATTCACATCTCTAATCGCAAGAGGTGCGACAATGCAGCGGATTAGCAGAGGTCTTTTGGGTAATGTTGCTATTCCAATTGCAAAGGACTTCAAAGAACAAACCGCCATCGCCAACTACCTGGACCGCAAGACAGCGGAGATTGACAAACTCATTGCCCAGAAAGAACGGCTGCTGGAACTGTATGAAGAGGAAAAAACCGCCATTATCAATCAGGCCGTTACCAAAGGCATTGATCCCGATGTCAAACTCAAGGACAGCGGTATCGACTGGCTGGGGGAGATTCCTGAGGGGTGGGAGGTTAAGAAGTTGAAGTATGTTGCGCATCTGAAAAGCGGTAACAACTTAACATCAAGTCAAATCAAAGATAGTGGGGGATTTCCTGTTTACGGCGGCAATGGACTACGAGGATTTTATGACAAATTTACCCATGAAGGTGAGTTTGTCTTAATTGGTAGGCAAGGAGCTCTTTGTGGAAATATTAACTATGCAGATGGGAAATTCTGGGCAACAGATCATGCTGTTGTATTAACCTGAAAATCGGATAACGCGTACACTATAACTTTTTAATAGTTATATAACACTTTGAAAAATTTAGCTTTTTGTTGTTTTTGATATGTGTACGCATTAAGCTAATGCGTACACCACTGAAGAGACAA
>JAGGYC010000081.1 GCA_021162745.1 Desulfuromonas sp.
ACACCTACGTTATCATGTACTATATTTCTATATATATGGTTATTATGTACAACACTTATATTTATGTCATAGCTTGTGGATGCATCCCATTCCAAGTAGGGTTGATCCAAGTTGGTATTTGTATAGCTTTTTATCTGTTGTGTTAGTATTAGCATTTAGTAGCCTCTCACTGCATCATTAGTATCTCTTGTACTCTCTGCTATCTCTCTTAAATATCTATCACTTGGAGAGGTTGGCATTGACATATTATAACCCAGTGCGTGTTGTGCGTAAGACTCAGCACCGGATATCATTTCACCACTTGAAGAAAATGTCTTGGATTCTGTATTCTTTTCTGTAGCCTGTGAGTTATCATTCGTAGCTTGTGTATTGGCTTCGGTATGGCCTGTATTATCCTGTATAGCCTGTGAGTGTTCTATCTCTTTGTCTATAGCTGCGTTGGTTGCATCTATCCAAGCATCGTTGGCTTGTAGTTCAGCTTCATAAGCATCATGTTTCTGTTTAGCTGTGGATTCCGTTTCCTGTCTTGCTTTCTCTTCAAGAGATGATAATAGTTGCTGATGTCTTACGTTAGCATCATCTTCTTTTTTGATCCTAACAAGTTCTTTTGTGTGTTCAGCTGCTTTCCATTTGGCATTTTCTTTTAGCATGGCTTGATATTCTTTTTCCATAGCCATTGATTCAACTCTAGCTTGTCGCATAATGGCTTCTTTACCCGCCACTACGTCAAGTGCGTTGGAAGCACTTACCAGTACCTCTCTGTAAGCATCCCACAAGCCCGTCTGTTCCAAGATAGATGCACTAGCCATACCAAAGCTTGTACTTAGTGCATTTTCAAGCTCTGTAGTGGTTACGATGGTATTGTTTATGTCTTCTAAGTTGGTTAGGTATTCATGTCCTGCCTTAGTTACAGTTCCGACCGCTGTTGCAAGTGCCGCAAGTCCAACCGTCCAACCGATAACCGCTGCATTACTCTTCTTGGTGGTTACTTCAAGATCATCTATAGCTTTGTCTAGCTGTTTGACCTCATCAAGTCCTGTGACTCTGGCTTCAATTTTTAATTCAGCCATTTTATAGTCCTGAAGTTGTACCTGTAACTATTCTCAATGCAGGGTTCGCACTGTCGTACAGTCTAAGCGTTAACACTCTTTGTAATAAGTCATTGTTCACGGTGTCACTATATGTAACAGCCTTTGTGGTATCTGCTATAAATACAACTGACTTACCGTCAATCGGTACGCCTTGATCGTCTGCACCTATGATAACCTTAATGGCTTCAATGTCACCTGCTTGTATCATAGCCGCCTCACGTCCGAATGTTGCACTCTCTACGGGGAATGTGATCTCACACGTTAACCCATAGTCTACGATAGTATTGGACTTATGCCCGGATGCTCCTCCCATTGTATATAGGTTTGCTATTTCGGGATTAGTTTTGAATATGATCTTTTCAGCCGGTATCACCACACCTTTTAGAGTGATAATATCTGCACATCCGACTATAAACATAGGGTTTACGCTTCCAGCCGCTGTCGGGTTTGGTACATCTGCTGCTACTACGTTATCAATATAACCGCTTAGTTTTGTGTTTACTACTCCGATCTTACCGACTTCAAGTACAATCTCTGTATCACCTACCAATGTATTAGTAAACTGATATTGCTTACCGTCCATATAGGTTAGTGCAGAACCACGTCCGATTTCCCCGGTATCATTTACAAGCTCATAAGTATTAGCAGCAGGTGAAGCCGCTTCTTTAAAACCGCTTACTTTTAACTGTTCTGCATACTTAGGGGGTGTTGTGAGTGGTGCTCCTGTCTCCTCCATGTCTACCGATACCAAGAACGCTGCCTCACTCTTACAAGTGTCAACCGTGGAGTCTTTAGTATTCATTCCTCCAGCCATTCTATTGGTATCAATCAAAGAGAATTTAGGCACTACCAAAATAGGCTTGTTGGTTACGATTTCTCCATTTGGAGGTACTGGCAATGTTGGTTGTTGTTGTAGAAATAGTATTGATCTGTTAGCGTTGATGATATTCATTTGTTATCCTTTAGTTGTAACTTTCTATTAAGTATGTGCTGGAGGCTTCAAAGACTCCATTTTCTAGGTCGATGACCCCCAACCCGTCAGGCTTACCCATTCCTACTCTTGCATTGTTGTTGGGTATATTAATGCACTCTAGAAAGGCTCTGACATCGTCTTCAAGCCCTAAACACTTAGTAGGGTTATCAGAGTATGAAAGCACCTTTAGCATGACTGTATCCTTTTTTCGTCCATCGCCACCATCAAAGGCATATTGTGACCTATCCATAGGTATAAATACGATACTTATCCATTCCGGTACTTGCGTAAATGTTGAGCCTTGAAACTGCACCGGTGTTTTAGTCCAATTAGCTTGTATGTACTTTTCTATTTCAATCTTTAATGACTTCATACTATTCCTTAATCGCTTTGAGTTTCATACCCATAACTATCTCTCTTTGTTGTAACATAGGTTCGCCACCTGCCATCCATTGAGTTGAACCTCTCATAATACCATTAACAGAACGCCTACCACGCCAAAGAATACTGGCGTAACTCTCTTGCTCTTTGGTTGAAGCGTTGTTACTAATGATGTAATGATCTTCATCAATGGCTTTAACTCTCCAAGATAACTTGAAGTGACCCCCGATATAGCCTTTAACACCTGTACTTTCAGGAGTACCAACAGGAGCGGCTTTAATTAATGCCGTGTGAAACTCGTAAACAGTCTCTTTAAGTATCTGTCTAGTTTGCTTCATTATCTTATCTAAGGCTTCGCTAGGGCTGTCTTCCTTAGCCATTAGCTCTAACCTGTAACTCTTGAGTGATCGTATAGTTTTGAGTCCGTACTTTAGTAACATCTACAACGTACCAAGTCTTACCTAAGTAATTCATATTCCAATCTTTCGTTACCTCATCATTTAAAGATACCAACACTCTTAAATCATCCACTTTCACGGCTATAT
>JAGGYC010000048.1 GCA_021162745.1 Desulfuromonas sp.
AGTCAGCTGTTCCGGTGGCGCTTCCAAAACCTCCAGACGTCTTTCAAGAGTGGTGCTGATCGCTGCGGTGCTGGAAACGACAAGACGTTGCATGAGGATCATGAGAAAACCGATATAACTTCGCTTCTCCTTCATGGCCTGGTTATAGCCCTGCCGGACGTATTCGGTGACGGCTTCGTAAAGAAGCTCCTGATCCCTATGTCGATCTTCCCACGCAACCGGGGCAAGCTCAGTGCGCCGGGGTTTGAAAAGCGGCTTGCCGTCGGCATCGATAGCCTGGCGTTTCTCGGTGCGGATAACGTAAGGTTGAACCCGGTCACGGGTGACACTGCCCACATCCGGGAAGGCCTGGGCATCGATAAGGGAAACCAGACGGTGAAAAGCGTCCGTCTTACCCTGGTGCGGTGTGGCGGAGAGCATCAAAAAATATGGAGCTGCCTCAGCAAGGCCCTGGCCAAGTTTGAAGCGGGCGACCTGGTCTGTGCTTCCGCCGAGACGGTGCGCTTCGTCCACGATGACCAGATCCCAGCCGGCAGCGATCAGGTCCTCGAAGCGTTCGCGGTTATATTCGGCGATCTGACCCTGCGACCACCCGCGGCGTTTGTCCATTGGTTTGACGGAATCCATAGAGCAGATGACTTGATCATGGCTCCGCCACATGTTCTCTTCCCGGGCTATACGCCGGTAGGCAGAAAAATCATTTGGGATAAGCGCCCGGAAATCCTCTCCAAAATGCGTCTCCATTTCGGCGACCCATTGCATAATCAAACCCTTGGGCGCAATGATCAGGGTACGTGCGACCAGACCGCGGAGTTTAAGCTCCCGCATGATCAGGCCCGCTTCGATGGTCTTTCCGAGTCCGACCTCGTCGGCTAAGAGATAGCGTATGCGGTCGCTTGAGATCGCCCGGGACAGCGCCCGGATCTGATGAGGAAGAGGGATAACCGAAGATTCGATAGGCGCAAGCAGAACGTCCTGGGTGAGCGCATCGGCTACTCTGGCCGCAGCAGCAACGTAGGTAATTCCAGCCGGTGTACCGGTTGCTGAATCCTCAAGTGGCAGAAGATTGTCTGCCGGAATACGCACCACCGAGTCAGAACCGGGCAGCCAGACCCGGCAGGTCGTATCGCCCCAGAGCGTCTGGGTTTCGATGACCTTACAGAGCTGCCCGTGGTCGGGGCTGTAGTACCAGTTGTTTGCATCAAACTTTATCATTAAACAGTTCACTCATCTCCAGGGTTTTTCTTCCATTTTCATCCGTTCCCTCCTCGGCCACCGTGATTTTCCATATTTACGACTGGCATATGAGAAAGCCTTTCCAGTAATCGCATAGGCGCGAGGTTGCCTGCAGTTAGCTCACGTGACAATTCCTCAAGGACTTTTTCATCGCTGAGATCGGTCAATTTAGATCTGACTCGGCGGAGGGCTGCAGCGATCTCATCAAACATTTGTTTTAGCTGGTCAGGAGTGACATGGCAAAGAGACTCAGCATGAGCAATGGCTTCTGGAGCGACGGTCATGCGGGGGCTCTCAATCAGACACAAAATCTTAGTGTTTTCTACACATGTTCGATTGGCACGAACCCAGTTGTCATGGCTTTGTGCCTGCCGGATGTCATTGGCCCCGATAGGGTCCCCTAATGTGTGCTCTGATTTAGCTTCATGTACTACATGGATCAGATTTCCAATGGACCAAATACAGTCAGGCGCGGCGTTCCCCTCAGGTAATTCTGCATGGAATCCCAGCATCTCACCGAGCCCCTTGAGACCTTGATGAAATGCCTTGTGCTCGGTGGATTGAAGGTTTTTCATGATCTGGCTGAGTTGTTTCTCAAATCTCCGTCCCACGGCACCCCAATCAGCCAAATATCCCCGGATTGTCTCAACAGCTACCGCAGTCATCTCATCAACTTCCGGTGTTTTGACACCCGGATCAAATGACCTTCCTAAGCGCGCAAGCCAACTGACGCCAATACAACATCTTGACGCACGTTTTAGGAAGTCACGTGCGGTACTTTGATAGGCGTCATCTCCAGTGGCTTCATGGAGGACCATCGCTGCTTCAGCCGAAAGGTAGTACCACCAAGCCCGATATGCTTTTGTTTCATCACCGCCAAGAGCGTCTGCGACTTTTCGTGCATGTTCAAGTGCATCTTCAAAGTTGTCACTCCACATTGCATAGAGATAGGCAACCTCGTCAGTAACTACTGAATTTAGCTGCCGTGATATCGGGTCATCATGACGCGAAGAGCTATCGCGTAGGGCAAGTATCGCAGCCTCTGCGTCTTTCCAATCGTCACCCTTTGACAAAAACGCTTTCCACAATTCCCTGAAATCTTCGGCAGTCTTGTCCCTTGAATTCTCTATGCCGAATTCAAGCTCTGCCTGCAGTTCCGGGTTCAAGATACGGCGGTTCTCATTCTTCAAAAGAAAATCAACCAACCGACGCCCTATCAGGAACACAACCGCATAGTCATTATCAGATCGTGTGCAACGACCGACGCCTTGGGTAAAGCGTGTTATCACGCGATCTCTTAATAGAGAAAACGCAGCTATCTTTGACCACAGAAACCTCTCTTGCAGATTTGTTCCACTGGGCAGCCCACCGAATATCAACAGGCGACAAGCCTCATCTGGTAAATCCAAGCCGTCGTACCGTGAAAGGAGCAAGGCAGTGTTATTGCTGGTCAGGAATGGATCGATGCTGTCCTCAATGTCAGCGGCATGAAGAATGTCCATCTCCAGTCGTCCAATAGCGTCGACTATACCAGTTCCTTCGGAATCATGTCGGCTCGGGACGAGAATAAGACTTCGGTCAAACTCCCGCACCGCATCTTCTACAACTTCGATCATCTCCTCATTGGACATTGCAAGTTCAGGAATAAGGAAGAGCCTTCGTCCGCTACCGCGCTTATCCCATCCTGCGGGAAGTGGCAATCGCTTGATAGACTTGATGCCTGTAATACGTTCCAATTCCCCACCAGCCCCCAAAGTCGCCGACATATAAACTCTTTGAGTCGCCTGCTCGAAAGGGGCATGGGTTTGAGTTGGTGAAATGAATGGCCGGATGAGAATTGAGTCCCAAGAAATGAAAAAGTTACAGGCTGCAAGGTGAGCTTTAACAACGTTCCATGCATACCACGGCGATGTTTCCTCTCCGAGATTCTCATCAAGTAAGTCTCTGATAGCATCCATGTGTTTTCGGATTGAAGCACCAGCGACCAGTTCGATTATGCCGGCCTTCGTGGGGTCCCAATCAGTGGGGTCTGAAATGTCTGAATAAAACCCTGAATCCAATTCATCACGCAGGAGTTTCACAAGTGCATAATAGGTGTCTGGAATAGCTGACCGGGAGATTTCCACGGACCACATGCTGACCATGAAATTCTCGCCCGCATGAGCATCATCCAGAATCAGAGTCTGAGCGTCTTTCATTCGGGGATTGATATTGAAAACCCCACTATATGTGGTTATTGCGATAGCACGACTTGATTGATACTCGCTGAACTCTTGTGGAGGGTAGTCACGTTGTTTTCCAACCAATACATGCGCTTGAATTCCATAGTCGAGCGCTTGCAATCCGACCTGTCGAGCAAGCTGGCGAGTGGGACAGAGGTAGGCTACACGAGTACCAAGGGA
>JAGGYC010000045.1 GCA_021162745.1 Desulfuromonas sp.
ATGCCGTTTTACGGCATTGTAATGAGAAGGAAATCAGACCCTCTGTTGAAATGGGTACAATTCACGTAATGTCATATAATAACAATGTGTTAAGCCACTTTTATCAAAATGACTTCCTTGAAAGTCGAAAATACCGTCATTGCGAGTGGTGCGGAGCAATCTCACGTATTATAACTATTTATATTTATTAGACTGCTTCGTCGCTACGCTCCTTGCAATGACTCGGTGGATGACTTTTTACGAGATTGTCAAGAGTGGTTCACAATAATAAAAAGGGAGGTATATTTTATGAGTATCAAGAGAGAATATGGCGGAATTCAACCTGGAATTCCATTGGGGCCTCTGGCGTTGAGGATCCCGTTCGTACATTATAGGTTTGAGTGGGCAGACTATATACAAGGTCTTCTGATGTGTACTGTCTGCCTTGCAATCATACCTGTGCTAACGAGCAAACTGGGCATGTCATTCGAGGTGGCACTGGCCATAGTGATCCTAAATGGAACACTGTACCTTGCCCATGTCACATTCGGCGACCCGGTGGTTCCCGGATGGGTTACGCCGGCTATACCGCTCCTTATAGCCTACTGCATGACATTTGATGCAGGCGTGGAACGGATGCAGTCTCTGATCGCCTTCGAGATGACTTTTGGAATCTTCTGTATCCTCTTGGGAGTAACCGGTCTGGCAAAGAAATTTATCGCCATTATCCCCAATGCCGTACAGTCGGCAGTTCTGATAGGAGCCGGATTCGCGGCCGTTATGCTCGTTTTTAAACCTGGAAAGGGCTTGAAAAGTTTCGATGCCTATCCCTGGACAATCATTATCTGCATCGGCCTCGCGTATTATCTTCTCTTTTCAGACCATTTTAAAAAGATAAGGCATAATAACAAATTTCTGAGGGTCCTTTCAAACTTAGGAATGATGCCAGCCTTGGCACTCGCTGTTATAGTGGGGCCCCTTGTCGGTGAGATTCCCTGGCCGCACTATGAAACGAAGATATTCACCAGCCCTGACTTCATAGGGCTGTGGAAAAACTTCACCATGATGGGGGCCATACCCGTACCACCATTGAAAATGTTCTTCACCAGTCTTCCCATGGTAATCAGCGCGTATATCGTTGTATTCGGTGACGTTATTCAGAGCCAAGCGCTTCTTGATGACGCCCAGAAGTACCGTCCCGATGAGAATGTTAACTACAACCCGAACAGATCCCATATAATTTTCGGATCCAGAAATCTGATCATGAGCATCCTCGGACCCGATCTCTCCATGTGCGGGCCTCTGTGGGCGGCCATGCAGGTCGTTATCTGCGATCGATACAAACATGGTCCGAAGGCTATGGAATCCATAAATGGCGGTGCTGGTTCCTTCCGCCTAGGAACATGGACAGGATATTTTCTCTCCCCGATACTTGCGACGGTCAGGCCGATTCTCGGTGTGGGTCTCGCGTCAACAATGCTTATTCAGGGTTATGTCAGTGTGCGTATCGGTGTCCTGAAGGCTCGGTCATTCAATGATCTCGGCATAGCTGGTGTGGCAGGCGCAGTCTTGGCTACACGAGGCGCCGCATGGGGACTGGGTGCGGCGATTCTGCTTACTGGTCTAATTTATCTTGGAACATCTCTGGAACACGCCTACATGAAAGAAGAGCCTGTGTTTCCATTTAATAAACCTGAAAAAATTGATGCTGAAATCAAGGAACTTGCCAACAAGATGTAGAGTAGCAGGCAATATCCCAGACATCAATTTTTTTGAAAACCTTTCATTGTTGGTCCATTGTCATTCCGACTTGCCTACACGGGGAGGTCGGATGACGGTGGGGCGATCAGTGGTCATTTCGAAAATTCTGGATTTAGCCGAAGTAAAAATGTAATAGACAGAGAATATGCTGCTGGGGTAAAGGGAGGATTGCTAATAGAATTGGCCTACGTGGAAGGATATCCCGGGAAAAAAGCAAAGGGTGTTATCGCAAAACATATTGGTTTTATAATTATCGTGGCTATCATGATAATGGGCCTCATGATATATTTCTCAGAAGATTGGAAGGCGGAATTACCATCTATTTTGACTGTTACAACAATCATCCTCGCCATTATAGTCTTTGTTTCATTCAAGGCCAATCCTACCGGATGGAGGAAAATATTCAGACATTCGGGCCTCGAACAGGAACTGGAGTATGACAGGATGATCGCCGATTCACTGGCCCGGTTGGATGATAGCCATTTTATCTTCCACGATGTCACGTTTGAGTTGTTTCACATCGAAAACCTCGTCATATCACCCCGCGGGATATTCGTCATCGGCAAGATCACGCACAGTGAAAATCTGCACGTAAAAAACAATATATTGTTCGCTGGCAAGTGTCCATTAGACAAGACAACGGGAGATATCTGGCGTGTCTGTCATCTTGTCAATATTGTAATGAAAAAAGGTTTTAAGACCGAAATAATGCCAAAGCCGATACTGATATTTACTGGATCGCGACCCCCCTCTGTCACAAATTATGAAGGAATCACCATAATCCCGCTGCGCAAATTGAATGGGACTATTGAAGGACAGAAAGAACAGAGTATCAAGAAAGAACTCGTAGACAGTTTCGCATACTTTATAAAAAAGCGGTACACGTGAAAGATATCGGAAACAGGATTGACGTATTCATGGCTTGACTTTCCTCAAATCAAGGAAGCCACTTAATCAGTATCTAATATCACTCTTGTCCAAATTAAGATTTTAAAGTTGAGCCCCGATTTGGTATAGGTTTTATGCCAAATCAAAAAACCAAAGCAGGGCTCAACCATGAGTAGATTTAGTAGCATATTCAGTTAGCTGTTGCAATTATTTCCTCGTTTAGAGTTTTATAAAATGGTCAAAGAAACAAAAGCAGAACGTCATGCCCGCGGGTTTACCTGCTGGGGGCAGTTTGTAGCCATGCTCTTCTGCCAACTGGGGGGATTACCGCACCGAAGCGATCCACTCTTGCCTATGCCAATGAACACCGCCCATGGGAACTGTATCAGAAGGTATTCTTTGCCCTTTTGAATCGATGTCGTACCCATGCAGCAGGCAAAAAGAAA
>JAGGYC010000159.1 GCA_021162745.1 Desulfuromonas sp.
GAGTGATAACGGGCTAAGCAGCGCTCGTAACGGATCAACACTCTTCGAAAGTTCTGAAGCCAGGCCAAGGTCCGCTCCACAATCCAGCGTCGCTTGTAACTTTTAAGTTTTCTCCCATCTTGAGTCTTATGTTCAGGCCGTCGATTCTTCCGATGCGGCGCCGCCATCTCAATTCCCAGCTGCGCCAGCGCCTCATCCAGCCAGTCGGCATCGTAGGCCTTATCTCCTACGATCTTCTCGGGCTGAGCCTCTTCGGGAAAAAGCGGCAGCAACCCCTGGACCATCTGGGGCTCTCCCGTATCGGCCGAAGCGACGGTCGCAGCAACCGGAAGTCCTTGTCGATCAACCACTGCCGGTGCCTTGACTCCTTTCCCTCGCTTGGTCAATCCCGCCTCTTGTCCGCCTCGTTTAGCCGGCACAAACATCGCGTCGATAAAACAAAGGGCAGGGTCGATTCGTCCCCGCGGACGCGGGGGCTAGTGTGGTGGCGCTTCATTAGCTTGACTGGTCCGCCGGGCCTCGATACGCTTCCTCGCGCGAATGAGCTTCTCCAATATCTCGTTGCCGTCCGCGCGCCACACGTATCGCTTTGGGGCCGCGTTGCGCTCGGCAAGATACTTGAAAATGCAGTCGGTCAACTGCTTCACGTTGGTGAAGCTGCCGACCCGGATAGCCTCCTCGCTGATGTCGCGAAAGAAACGCTCCACCAGGTTCATCCACGACGCAGACGTGGGGGTGAAGTGCAGATGGAACCGTGGATGCTTGGCCAGCCAAGCCTCGACCTTCTTGTGCTTGTGCGTAGAGTAGTTGTCGAGGATGATGTGGATGTCCAGGTCCGCAGGCACATCGGCATCAATCTGCTTGAGAAACCGCAGCCACTCGATGTGTCGATGTCGCCCTTCGGTTCGAAAGATCGTCTGGCCCGTGAGGTAGTTCAACGCCGCAAATAGCGTAATCGTGCCGTGACGGTAGTAGTCGTGCGTCTGGGTCCGGATGTGACCCGCTCCCAGCGGCAAGCCCGGCTGTGTGCGCTCCAGCGCTTGAATCTGGCTTTTCTCGTCACAGCACAGCAAGACCGCCTTTTCGGGTGGATTGTGGTAAAGGCCGATAATGTCCCAGAATTTACTCTCAAACTGAGGGCCCTTCGACACCTTGAAGGTCCTCAACAGGTGAGGTTTGAGGTTGTTCTGCCGCCAGATGCGCTGCACCGTGTCTTTGGACACCCCCGTCTCTCGAGCGATCCTTCGGCTCGACACCGGCCCCTCGGCATGAACCGCGCGCTCGATGATCTTGGTCGCCACCTCCTTTGGTATCGTCGGTGGCCGACCTGGCCGAGGCTCGTCCTCCAGACCAAGCATGCCCCCCTCATGGAAGCGCCTTCGCCACAGGCAAACGGTCTGTCGGGACGTCCCCACTGCACAGGCGATCTCCGAAATGGATCGACCCGAGGCGGATTGCAACACAATCTTGGCCCGTAGCACGAGCCGCTGAGCGGACGTGGGACTGTTAACGATCTTGCGCAACTTTGCCTCCTCTTCCTTCGAAAGTTTCAATGCGTACTTGGTGTTGGCCATGCCTCAGACCCTCCAGTTGACTACCAGAACTGAGGCAGTGTATATCACAATTCGCATCTATAGCCAAGCTAATTCTGCGCCATTACACTAAGTCGTGGCTGAGCGCGGGAGAGTTGTAATCCATCAGTGATGAAGGTTCGAAGGTTGAGTTGTTGAGAGAAAGGGAGGATTTTGGCAGCCGTAACGGAAGGCGGAGCGCCCCCCACGGAGCGGAGCGCAGTGGGGTGCGGAGCCTGGAGTGGAGGCTGCCAAAATTTGCCGCGACTTCAGGGGGATCCTCATGCCGCCTGATCTTGGGGCGCCGCAGCCGCCTCGCCCGGCGATGGACTTGGCGATTGGCAGACGGCATCCGGGGTGAGATTGCCCAGCGCCTCGCGCGGCCGCCAGGTGTTGTAACGCCGAAACCAACGCGCCAGTCCCGCCCGCAAGACCGGCAGGATCGCGCGCTCCCGCAGACACACTTCCTCGTATTTCAACGCTCCGCCACAGCCGCTCGATGAACACGTCGTCCATCCACCGGCCCCGTCCGTCCATGCTGATCTGCACCTCCTGGGCTTCCAGCCGTTCAATCCATTCGGCGGAGGTGAACCGGCAGCCCTGGTCGGTGTTGAAGATCTCCGGAGCGCCTCCAGCGTTGGCCGGCGCCTCCTCCAGCGCCCGCAGGCACAGGCCCGTGTCCACTGTGTTCGACACCGCCCAGCCCAGGACCTTGGGCGAGCGCCAATCCATCACCGCGCACAGACAGGCGTGGCCCTGGGGCATCGGCGCGTAGGTGATGTTCGGGCGCCAGACCCGGTTGGGCCGATCAATCTTCAGCCGGCGCAGCCGGTAGGGATAGACCCGGCGGGTGTCGTCCGGAAGGCTCGTCCGGAACCGGCGCCAGACGGCCTCATGGCCCATCTCCCGGCGCAGACGGCGCAGGCAGATCGCCCCCTCAAGAACAAGCCGCAACTCATCAAGGCCCCGCAGAAAGCCGCCGGCGACCTGTCTGTCGCGTCTGCGACGCGGCCAGGGAACTGGCTGAGAAAGCCAAACAGGAAGCGAAAAGAACCGGCTAGCGACCAACCTTACCTGCCGCCATGAATCGCAGCGGAATAGCGATCAGGCGCAGTTAATGGTCATGCGAACGCTGCTTTCCCCATTTTTTACCTACCACAACATAGGCGCGAATCTTTTCAAGAGTTTTGGGGCCAATTCCTTTCACTTTGAGCAAATCGTCCACCGTTTTATAGGGGCGACCGGCTATAATTCTTTTAGCAAGAACGGGGCCGATTCCTCTGATAGATTGAAGCTCTCTTTCGGCGGCGGTGTTTAGATCAAGCAAGCCTTGTGGAGACTTAGTTTTTGTTGCCTGGTTCTTTACTTTCTGCAACTCGCTTTCTTCACTGCGTTGCTTGGCGCGTAGTTCCGCAATCTGATCCGGGTTGCTTTCCGACCAAATCCCGACGCGTTTCAACATGGCCGAGATTTCAAGATCATGAAGTCTTTCCATCATTTCATCACGCGATACCCCGGCGGGTGTTTTCCTGCCTATTCCATGAGCGCGGGCAAAACCATTTTTAACGAGTAGACTTGCCAAATCATCTCCATCGGCGGTAGTGATGAACCCATATACACGGCCTTTGGCCGACCTTCCCAAGGCGCTTGCAAAGGCTGTATAAACAGTAAAGGGTTTAGCAAGGATACGCTCAACAAAAGCCTTTGCTTTATTGCCAAAATGAATAACACGCTCTGCGTTAGTTAATCCAAAATATCGTGTTTGTTCCCGAACCCGCCGCGCATCGCTCTTAGAGCTAACGGAGGTTTCAGGACAGTCCACAAAATAAAGGAACCTCTGAATAATTCGGATTTTCTGATC
>JAGGYC010000069.1 GCA_021162745.1 Desulfuromonas sp.
AACCAATGTCATGGGAACGGCAAATCTCCTGGAAGCTTGCCGACGGGCAGGATCGGTAAAAGCGATTATCAATGTCACCAGCGACAAATGCTACGAAAACCAGGAGTGGGTCTGGGGATATCGGGAAGACGATCCACTGGGCGGCCATGATCCTTACAGCGCCTCAAAAGGTTGTGCTGAATTCGTAAGCTCAAGTTACCAGAGATCATTTTTTCCCCTTGATCAGTACCAGAAAAGTCACCAGACCCTCATCGCCAGTGTCAGGGCCGGGAATGTTATCGGCGGTGGCGACTGGGGCCAAGATCGGATCATTCCCGATATTGTCCGAGCCGTCACCCAAGGTGAACCGGTTCAAATCCGTAGCCCACAGGCAATTCGGCCATGGCAGCACGTCCTGGAACCGCTCTCCGGTTATTTACTCCTGGGACAACATTTGCTCGCAGGAAGAAAAGAATTTTCGGGAGTCTGGAATTTCGGTCCACGTGATGATGATTCTATAAACGTCCTGACGGTTATAAAAAAATTACAAAAACACTGGCCAGACATCAAATACTGTACTAGGGTGAAAACAACAGGGTCACATCTTAAATATTAACTATTGACTTATTGTGCGTGTAGTACGGAACATCCAGAGGGCACCGGTTAAAACCGGAAAATAACTCATTCAAGCAATTGGTATTTATGCTTTTTATGGAGATACCTTGGGGTAAAACACAAGGGATCAGGGCTGCAGGGTTCTTCAAATAATTGGGTTGCCAAAACGGCGGGGAATGATACAATAACATTATGAAACCAACATTATACTTAGAGACCACTGTTAGCTACTTGACAGCACGTCTAACATGAAAAAGTTTCAAATATCTATTTTGCCTGAGGTACAAATGGCAATGTGGCCGATCCTGGCAAAGGTGTCAAAACGTTTTGTATTGTATGGCGGCACGGCAATTGCTTTGCGCCTCGCTCATCGTGAGTCTGTCGATTTTGACTTTTTCACAAGTGATGATTTTAGTTCAGATGGATTGGTGCGCGAAATGGCTTTTTTGACAACGTCAAGACGTTTGCAGGAAAGTCGTAATACATTGACAGTATTAATGCAAGTCACAGGTTTCGATATTCCGGTTAAGTTGAGTTTTTTTGGCGGCCTGAAGCTTGGACAAATTAACCAGCCGGATAAAGCAGATAATGGTATTTTAGTAGCTTCTTTGGCAGATCTGTTGGGGATGAAGTGCGCCACTATAAGCCAACGCGTGGAAGCCAAAGACTATATTGACATTCATGCAATCATCAATAACACCGCTCTAACTTTGGAGTATGGTATCGGTGCAGCGCGGGCAATTTACGGTCAGCAATACAACGCAATCTTGACTTTGAAGTCTTTATCCTACTTTCAGGATGGAAATGTTATGACATTACCTGATAAAATTAAACATGATTTAACCAATATGGTGAAAGATTGCAATCTCTCCAATGTGCCCAAAATAGTACCTATCACAATTATCGGAAAAAATATCGAATTGGATCCATCATTGTAATAATGAAAGACGAACTTAAACAAATAGCCAGGCGCGTAAACTGGTTTGAGCCACCGGAAAAGGTGGTTAGTGATGTTGACCGCTTTCTTGTGTACTTCATGCAATATTGCCTGGATACTGATATTCCGGTTATGCGCAGATACTTTACCGACCAGCAGTTTCGTCATGCCTTGAATAATCGCCCGCCAGGCATTCTTGATAACCGGTCAGCAGCTTATTGGGATTTGATGTTGCCTGTTTTGATTGTGCGAGGGGAAAACAATGGGGTCACATCATAAACTACCGACCCCTGAGGGGCCGAGAAAAGTTTCTCGAATATCTTGAAAAAGCGGTAGAACGATTCTCGATAATTGTTCACACTTACTGTCTCATGACCACACATTACCACTTATTAATAGAAACACCACAAGCGAATCTAAGCGCTACGATACAATGGCTCAACGTCAGTTATGCCGTTTATTACAACAAAAAACGTAAAAGATCCGGCCATCTTTTTCAGGGAAGATTCAAGTCTATACTGGTGGATGCTGATGAATATCTCAAACACCTCTCCCGCTATATCCATCTCAACCCTGTTCGGGCAAAAATTGTGACAAATCCGTCTGAGTTTCTCTGGAGCAGTTATCCGGCATTTATCGGTAAAATAAAGGCGCCTGGCTGGTTGGAAACAGGATGGCTGCTGGCCACTTTCGGGAGAAAGAAAAAAGAAGCGATAAAGAATTATAGAGATTTTGTGGAGAAAATAGAAATCAAAGCGCTTAAAGATCCGGAAGAAGATATTATCGGTGGTTTCATTCTGGGAGATATGGATTTTGTAAATTGGGTAAAAGAGACTTTCCTTTCAATTAGAAATGACGAAAGGGAGATTCCGCAGCTCAAGAGACTCAAGCCAAAGGTATCGCTTGAAACGATTCTTCAGGCTGTTAGCGATGAATTTGGATGCAGTAAAGAGATGATACGGGAAAAAGGACGCAAGAACAACAAATTTCGAGGAATTGCAGTCTATCTTGCAAGAGACTTCAGTGGCGCACTCTGCGGAAAGCTGGGTGATTTTTTTGGCGGCGTATCGGGCGCTGCCATCACCGTAAGGTACAATAAAGTCGCCGAAGAAGTGGCAGGAGATAAAAGGCTGAAAATAAAAGTGGACAAGATCAAGAATCGAATATTTAATATTTAAGATGTGACCCTTTTTTTTACTTCCCTGCAAACAGCTATGCTTTTTACGAGTTCATCATACTTAACCGCCTTGAATAAAGTGGACCTATTGCCAAGCCTAGTTGCGGCACTTAATTGTAGAAAACATTATTTTGAACGTCTGACCGACCCAGGCAGGAACGAGAATAATGTATGATTGCAAGACCTGACCCCCTTCAATTAAAAAAATAATAAAGTTTTCTCTCCTTTTTCCGATGAGGTAAACAAGTAAGGAACAAAAACCCTCAACCGGAAAGGAGGCAGGCAAATCAATTTCAGGCTTTAGTTTTTTTGTCTTTTAACCTCTAACCTTTATCCTTCAACCTTTAACCTTATTTTATCATGGCCAAGGATGGCCAATAAACAACTAACAAGGAGGTTAGTACCATGTCATTGAAAATAAACACCAACATCGCCGCCCTCAACGCCCACCGCAACATGATCAAAACCGACAGTGGATTGTCAAAATCTCTCGAAAGACTTTCAT
>JAGGYC010000005.1 GCA_021162745.1 Desulfuromonas sp.
AGGCAGATATATAGTGTCACATAAATAATTTCACTGCGTTATCGGTCGTCGGAGTATTACAATACGCCTTCCTCCCTCTGGCCTTGTGCCAAATTTTAAAATCAGGTTATTATCTGACAATCTATAGTGGATATTGGGTCCATCATACCCTGATTTAAAGGGTGTTGTATTTTATCATTAAAAAAAATAAATAAAATGAATAAGTACCTTATTTCTCTGTTATCATTGCTTTATTTGATCAGTGTTCCGGGTTGCGTCACTTTGCAGCCTACAGGTCAGGCTACTACGGATCCCCCAAAAACACCTGTAGCCGACAATACGGTTGCGCAGGCAAGTTCAGAACCGGAGGAAAACAGGGAATATGTCCTTCAGGAAGGGGATATTGTTGAGATTAAGCTCTTCTATAACCCGGAGCTTAACGAAGCAGTAACAATACGTCCTGACGGAAAGATATCTCTTCAACTTGTCGATGAACTTATTGCAGTCGGCTTGACCCCTGCCGGCCTTGACCGCGTTCTTACAGAGAAATATTCAAAACTGCTTCTCAGGCCGGAAGTGGCTGTTATAGTCAGAGAATTTTCGAGTCAAAAAATATTTGTTGGGGGAGAAGTCAAAGATCCTGGTTTATTTCCAGCAACAAACCGCCTTACTGTACTTCAGGCCATTTTTCAGGCCGGAGGGTATACAAACACAGCCGAGCTCACAAATGTAGTCGTTCTGCGTAATCAGGGTTCTGATAAACCGCTGTTTATGAAGTTAAATCTCATTGAAGACCTTACCGATCCGGGGAAAAATAACGATTTCTTGTTAAAGCCTTGTGATGTTGTTTTTGTCCCTATGACAAGAATAGGCAGACTGAACCAGTTTGTTGATCAGTATATTGAGAAGCTGATTCCGATATCCAAGCATTTCGGTTTCACCTATGTATACGAATTAAACCCTAGTAAATAAAGTAGGAAAAATGGCATATAATGCTCTGGAACAAACCTATTCAATGAGAGATTTGTTTGACGTTTTGTTTCGTCATAAACTAAAAATACTAATCGTATTTTTTACTATGTTCCTGACTGCATTTGCCGGTGTTTATGTACTCCCTGAGAAATATGAAGCAACTGCATCTCTCCTGGTCAAGCTTGGCCGTGAAAACATCACGACACCGACTGTTTCACCATCTGCTCAAAATCAGGTTGTAACCATGGGCCTGCGCAAAAAGGACATCAATACCGAGATAGAGCTGCTGCACAACAGGTTTATCATAGAAAAAACTGTCCGGAAACTGAAGACTGATTTTTTGTACCCTGAACAGGAAATACCCAAAGAATTTTTAAAAAAAATAAAATATTACCTGAAACAGGCAGTTAAGCAGGTCAGGGAGCAGGTTTATGAACTCTTATATTTACTGGATCTTAAGAAAAAACTTTCACCTTATGAAGAAGCAATAACAGGAATCGAGAAGGGGCTGAAAGTAGAGCAGATAAAAGATTCCGACGTGATCAATATTACACTCAGATGGTTTGATCCGGACATTGCAAGAATAACGGTCGATACTCTCCTTGGATTCTATATGGAACATCATCTCAAGTCTCACATGACTTCAGGCGGATATGAATTCTTCAAAACACAGGTTGGAATTATAAAAAACAACCTCAATGAAGCTGAGGACAAGTTAGAAAACCTGGAAAATCAGGGCAGTATCACATCGTATGAAAAACAGAGAAAAGACCTTCTGGAGCAGCTGACCTCCTTTACATTTTCTCTCAGAAACACCCAGACAGAGATCATACAGGCCAGGGTGGCGATAGCCGAGCTGAAAAATCAGATGTCTTCACTCATAAAATCGATCACTCCAGGGTTCAGTGTTTCATACAAAGAGGCAGAGAGAAACCTTATGCTTCAGGAAGTGGAACTAAAATCTTTTGAGGCCAGAAGAACGAAATTGATTCAGCATATAGAATCATACAGAAAAGAGCTCGGATCATTGAATACATACAAAATAAAATTAAGGCGGCTTGAGAGACAGATAAGGATCAATGAGGAAAACTATCAGCTCTTCAGGAAAAAACTTGAAGAGGCAAGAATATCAGAGGTTCTTGATACTGAACGGATCGTCAACGTCAAAATAATTGACCCCGCCTCAGGATCATTTGTCCCTGTCAGGCCGAGGAAATTACTGATCACAGGTGCCGGCTTGCTGCTGAGCCTGATTTTTGGAATAAGCGTCGCCTTTCTGGCTGAATATCTGGATCATTCGATAAAGACTGTCGAAGATGTCAGGGATTATATTGATCTGCCGGTTCTTGCTACAATTCCGGAGGGGAAGTAGTCATGCTATCCGAGGAATACGATAAACTGAAAAACAATATTCTCGCCATGGGAGTTGATAACAGTCTTAAAACAGTAATGGTAACCAGTTCCATGAATAGAGAAGGTAGCACAACAGTAGCAGCTAAACTTGCCCTGACCATTGCTAAAAGCGGCTTATCAAAAATTTTCATTATAGATGCAAATTTTAGAAACCCCGGGATCCATAAGATCTTTAAGACAGATAATGAAACCGGCTTAACAAATATTTTAGAGGAAAACAGAGCCCATGACAGCCTGCTTAAAAGCAGCGGCGTTCAAAATCTAAGCGTTTTAACGAGTGGAAGCTTTAAGATAGATATTGCCGGGGCTTTTCAAACTCAAAAGATCAAACAATTGTTTGATCAATTTAAAAAGGAATATGACTATATAATTGTTGATTCTCCACCTGTGATTTCCTGCCCGGAAACACAGGTTCTTTCAGCGGTAGTGGATGGAGTGATTCTGGTCGTACGTGCTGGAGTAACCCGTAGGGAGGTAGTGCAGAGCTCAAGAGATCAGTTGAAGATAGCTTCTGCAAATCTGCTTGGGGTTGTTCTGAACAGAAAAAAGCATGTTATCCCTGCATTTATCTATAACCGCCTTTAACATTAAAGAATGAATAATAGAACCCAGCCTCCTATTCCTGTCAACTTCCTGTCAACGCAATAAGTTATTGGATTAGAATACACATAAAAAGCTATGGTATGATAGTTGCTTGAATCTCTTTTCTGAACAATATAAATTTTTAAATAAAAAAGGATGGCCCAAGATGATGGAACTGCTTTTTAAAAGAAGGGTGTACGCACTTTGCCAGACACTGGCTTGTTTGTTTGTGTTCCTCTCGTTGAGTTATGGAAATGCCAACGGAAGGGAACCAATCTATATAGGAACAACGCCTTCTCCATATGATTTTACCTTGGAAGCGGTGGAAAAAACCTACATGTTGATTGGTGAGTTTGGTAATTTAGTATCACATCATTTTGATGATGGGATACCATGGCCGGAAGCGCTTGCGTTAAGCCCTTACCATGATAATGTTGAGGGAGGAATAATTTTTAGGTTAAGCCATTTACTGGAAGGCCAGAAGGTGTTTTTGTCTTTAACGCCAATCTCTACAAGCAGAGATGGCCTTGCGGGATATAAGGGGGAAAATGATAATTTAGAATTACCTGTTGAATGGAAAGACAAGGCTTTTGATGATCCTGATGTAATCTCGGCTTACACAAATTATTGTCGTTATATGATAGAACGTTTTAATCCTGACTTTATGGCCTATGGTATTGAAGTCAATATGTTGGCGTTGAGAAATCCAACTGCATTTGAAAAATACCTTATTATGACTGAACAGGTTTACAACACTCTTAAAGAAGAAAATCCGGATCTCCCACTTTTTCTGACAATTTATGTTGAAGATTTTGTTAATAATAAGGAAACACAGACCAATGTTATTAATAGATTACTCCCTTTCACTGATTATATTGCCGTAACTACTTATCCCTTTGTGGAAATGGCAAATCCTAATGATTTACCTAAAAACTGGTTTTCTCAATTACGTGACTTGGCACCTGGAAAACCTTTTGCCATAGCTGAGACCGGATTTATAGCTGAAGATTTTGTATCAGATAATGCAAGTATACATGGAACAGAGGAATGGCAAGCTGACTATGCCAGGTTTGTCGTTCAAGAATCAAAATTATTGAATGCAAAATTTATTGCATGGTTCTGCATTAAAGATTTAGATCTTGCTTTGGAAAAATTAAACGAAAGTGGCTCAGGTGAGACTTTTAAGATTTTTCGTGACACAGGGTTGATTGATGAAAATAATGAATTTCGTGCATCGTATGAAATATTAAAAGAGTTAACGGACCCAACTATCCTTGATGTTCCGGTAGCTGTCGCAGATACTACTGCAATGCTTCCTCCGATGACTTCACCGCTTACGGTGAATTTTATTGGTAGTGGATCCTTTGACACAGACGGTAATATAGAAAGTTACAACTGGGATTTCGGCGACGGCAGCGTGTCTTCTTCGATTAGCGATCCTGTTCATACCTATTATGCCTCAGGCAGCTATACGGCGACGCTTACCGTGATTGACAACGATGGTCAGTCCGGCAGTGCAACTGTTGTTATCAACGTAGACAATAAAGCTCCAGTCGCAAAGGCATCGGCCGATCTAACTTCCGGAACTGTAGGATTGACGGTTAACTTTGACAGTGCCGGCTCCTATGATCCTGATGAACCGTACGGAACGATTACCAGTTATTTCTGGGAGTTCGGTGACGGCAACAGCTCTACTTCCGCAAATCCATCGCATACCTATGATACTACCGGACATGCCTATGATACAGCCGGTATTTTTAATGCAACACTAACCGTAACCGATGATCTTGGTAGAACTGATAGCGATACTGTTTCAATAATCATCTCTCAACCGTTTATTGATCGATATGCCATCATTGAACTCAATGTTACAGACGTAACTGGTTCTTACATGGATACCTTCTCTGATGACGGAATAACCGAATCGATCGGAGAACACGATTCTGGTGCAGGCTTCAGTTATCTGGCACATTACTGGATGATCCCCGTAAAATCCGGCAGTGCGATCACCCTGTTCATCAATGCATGGAAAACTGATTCCGGGGACGGCGATAATTTTGTTTTTGCCTATTCAGTTGACGGGGGTGTAACTTATACAGATGTTATAACGATCAGCAACACAACAGATAATGGCGTAGTTTCTGCCTCCCTGCCGCCTGATATACAGGGGGATGTAATTATTCGTGTGCAGGACACAGACCGCAACAGTGGTAACTCGGTACTGGATACCATCTTCGTGGATAAACTATATATAAGGACTGAGAATCCATCCGACGATCCTCTTACGCTAGACATAAAGGCTAATGGCTCCGACGCTTTTTTAACAATACCGCAAGGGAATAACCTGGATATTACTATTGACATTGATCCAGGAAGCCATAAAGACGAAAATTCCGATTGGTGGTATTCAATGTCATATTACGATCAAGGTACAGATTCATGGATACCTATTGAAACATCTGACCTTCAAGAACCATTATCTACCCTTTCACAAACTAGCGTAACAAACACATCAGACTTACCAACAGGTGTTTTTAAATTCTCTTTTGGTATTGACTTGAATCCTGATGGTATACATGATTCAGGACAGGCATACATTGACACGGTGATTGTAACTGTTCAGTGATTGTATACCGGCTTAACCGGGGTAGCTTTGTGATTATAAAAAAAAATTAAAAAAAATATCGCCTGCGAAAGCTGGAATTCGAAGTTTTCGTGCAGGCACGAATTAATATGTGAATCGCAAGTCAGCATGAGTAAAACAAAGTCTTTAAAACAAAATAACGAAATATGCTATTCATCCACTGAGAGTATCAATGTCGATCGTGATACTCTTCTGAATGAACTCAGGAGCCACCTGCCTTCGCTTAGCTTCAGAATTATTAAAAGAATTATTGATATAGCAGTCTCGCTGACTGCATTAATTTTTTGCTGGCCGTTAATGGTATTTATTACATTATATATCAAGATCGTATCGCCCGGGCCGGTTTTTTTTAGACAGACACGAATAAAAAGGTGCAGGAGAAACGATTTAAATAACAGTAAAGTACCCAAATACTTTACAGACAAAGAGACCAGCGGGCTTAATTATAACAGAAGGGAATGTGAGGATGTATACAGAGAGGCACAAGAAGAGAGAAGAAAGACACGATCCAACAAAAAATTTTACAGATGCCTGAATGATAAGAATTTAAAACCGGACAATAGAAAAAGTGACCTGCGGGGTCAGCCATTTCACTTTTACAAATTCAGAACAATGTATGCAGATGCCAAAGAGTGCTTTCCGGAACTCTACGCATATAAATACAGCAGGGAAGAGATAGACTGCATGAAGTTCAAGATCAAGGATGATCCGAGAGTACCGGAGCGTCTGTTGTGGCTGAGAAAAAGCAGTCTCGATGAGCTGCCTAACTTCATCAATGTCCTTAAAGGCGACATGAGCATAGTCGGACCAAGGCCTGATATACCGCAAATGACGAAATACTATACAGCC
>JAGGYC010000039.1 GCA_021162745.1 Desulfuromonas sp.
ATCACGGGTAGAACACCATCCGGTATCGAGATGAATGTCTATCAGAAAGAATTTCTTTCCCGCAAGCGTGCCATCGATATGCGAAAGGAAGATTATCTCGATGCTCTTGATGAAGGTATTGGTGTAACCAGTATTCCGATGTTAGCCAAACGCGGCATACTCGGACACGTTGCAGATAAAACGGATTACGATATACAGCTCAATGCTCTGGCTAAATCGATGGGTCTTCCAGAACAGTTATCAAATGAAACCATCGACAGTATTATTCGTGGTCAGAAACGATCTGGAGAGTACGATTGGGGTTCGGTGGCTAATTTAATGGCTAAGGGTGAAGTGAAAGGATTTGACCCTGAGTTCTATGCAAATTTACCTGCTTACCTGACACCAGTTATCAGGCAGAAATTAGCCAACGCCCAACGTCATACCGTTGACGATATGTTTGGTCAAATGATGGGAAGCGAAAGGTACAGACCTAATATATCCGGTCTTCCAGATTCTTCAAAAAGACCGGCAAATGTCGTTGAAATGGCTGGTGAGAATTTCAGACCGCAATGGATGGACGCTGAAAGCGGTGGTAGTTACGGAAAAGCGAGTAAACTAGCACGATATATGGACGAAGCAGGTTTCAGCGGAATGAGAGTACATGATGAAATGGATGGGCTATCTGTGGCAATATTCCATCCAGATAACCTACGTCACAAATTTTACGGTTTCGGAACGGAGTAAATCATGGCAGTACAAACACCACCACAGGCTCCCTTTAATATCTCAAGTCCGGTTGATTCCGTAAGTGTGGGTCAACCGCAGCTTGATTCATTTCAGGGTTATCAGGATGCGGCATATGGTCAAGCTCAGCGTATGCTTGCACCGCAGCAGGAAGCACAGCAAAAGAGATTTGATCAGCAGATGGTCAATAAGGGAATCACAGCCGGTTCCCAAGCCTACAATCTGGCGCAGTCTCAAATGCAACGTGGTCAGGGAGAACAGAACGCTTCAGCGGCTTTCGGTGCAATGGGATTTGGTCAGCAGGCTCAGCAGCAGGCATTTGGTCAGTCTCTCCAAGCCTCTCAACTCGCTCAGCAACAGGGTCAGATCACCGAGCAATCTCGTCAGTTTGACCAGAATTTAGGTCAGCGTGAATCAGAGTTTGGTCGCAATTTCGGACAGCAGCAGTATCAGTATGATCGTGGTCAGGGATTTGCAGAGAATCAGGGCATGTTCAACAACATGATGGGCATGGGTAATATGGCTATCCAGTTGGGCGGCTATCAGAACCAAGGGATGCTCCAAGACTACAATATGGGTCAGACCCTTCTTGGAATGGCTCCAGGGATGATGAATCAACAGGTGGGTGTAAATGCAGCCTATCAAACATCTTCCGATGCTGCTTACAACCAAGCTAATTTGAATATGCAGCAGAACGCAAACGTGATGTCTGGTATTGGTCAATTAGCTTCAGCAGGCGGAAAAATGATGTCTGGTCAGAAGTACAAACGTGTTTACGGAGAGACTTCCAAGAAAGACAGATCAATGATCGCAGCCAAGGTGCTTGCGATGCCTATTTACGATTGGGATTATCTGCCTGAATACCGTGAGAAGGGCGACAAGATCAGGTTCGGTTGTATGGCTGAAGACATCAATGGTCAGGTCTTCGATAACCCGACTGAAGACACCATTGATGTGCAACGACATATCTCCTGTCTGCACTTGACGATTCAGGAAATGTTCTCTGAAATGAAACGGCTTGAACTAATGCTCTGGCACGCTGTAAACGAATCAGGAATGGTAGTAAAGCCAAACGGTAAACTTAATCCTGATGATGGTCTGCTTGAAGCGCATGAGAGTATTGTCGCTTCAGCAGCAAACCGTTGGACGGAGATACAAGATGCCTGCTGAATGGATGACACCCGCAAATCAGATTGAAGAACCGATAGCAGTCGGTGAGTCCGATGTAATGGATTTATCCCCTGCAATCACCAAGAAAGAGCTTGATAAAGATAAGGCTGAAAAACTAGCAAAAGTAATGGATACGGGAGAAAATGCGTCCAGCCCGTTTGGTATCCTTGGTTCTGCAATGTCTGGTTACGCTGATAGTGGTGGAACATGGGGCAGTCTTGGTGATGATCTGAAATATGGTCTTGGTAAACTGAAAGGAATGTTTGGAGGATAAAATGGGATTCCAAAATCCAAATGCGTATGGTCAGCAAAATGCAGTGCAGCAGCTTGCGGCTACTGGTCAGCAGGGTGGTGTCCAGAATTTTATGCCAGCCAACATGATTGTTGATGCAAATGGTCGTTTGGCAACGGCTATGGGAAATTATTCCACAGCCAGCAGGATAGCCTCTGAGCAGGAAGCAGCTTATAAGCGTTCTGGTGAAATGATAAAGTCGATGCAGAACAACACTCCGGCTAAACATTGGACAGGTGTGATTGCGAAAGGTCTTGAAGGTTGGGCTATGCGTAAGGAACGCAAGCGTGGTGAGGAAGCCAGCCAGAAACAGTCGGTTGCCGAAGCTGATGCTCAGGCTAGTAAATTAGCATATGAGCAAGCCGCTGAAGACAAGAGCTTTGCCCGTGATATGCAGAAGATTGAATACCGTGAAATGATGGATGCCAAGTACGCCAAGGATAATGGCACTGAATGGCAGTATCGTCAGAACGGGTTTATGCGTAAGGAGCAAATAGAGCTTCTGCAAGAAAACCAGAAAGATGTTCCGCCAGAAATGAAGATGAAGGATGAAGCGTTTGACCGTTATATGCAGGCAGAAATGAAGGGCAATGCCTTGCGCGGCGGTATCAGCAATCCGACAAGAACAAAACAGGAACAGAAACAGATCAATCTGGCTGTGACCGGAGACACGCTCCAGAGATTACGCGATACGGTTGACCCTGCTTTCTTTGGAATCAAGGGTGATGTGAAAAGCATATATGGTGGGATTCTCAACTATGCCGGTGATGTTCTTCCTGAGTTTATGGACTCACCAACGGCGCGTGATCTTGATTACCGCAAGACCGCATTTCAGGGTTCGTTATTCAGGTACGGTTCGCGGGTTCTTCATGAATTGTCCGGTGCCGCTGTAACGGCTTCAGAATGGGCGAGATTTGCCAAGCAATACCCGATGGGTTCATTTGCTTCCGAACAGGATTTCTTCGCAAAGTTAAATTCCTATATCAAGGATACTGCCTTGCAGAAGATCGATTTGCAGTACCGTAGCGGAATCGGTATCAATGAGGAAACTGGTATGCTCGATGAGAGCGTAGCCAGCCAGATGACGGGTACGGAATACCAGCGGAGAATCGCTGATGTGATGAATTATTATGATGCACAGATGGCGGAACACGCACCTGAACTGAGCAGCAATGATTCTGCCGAAGGTCAACCGGCTGCGGTTGGTGATCCTTATGCTGAAGCAAGGCAGGCAATTACGGATGGTGCTAGTCCAGCAGCGGTTAATGCACGGTTACAGGAGATGGGTCTTGACCCAATAAAGTAAATGGGCGCATTTGACGATCTTATTCCACAGGAACAAAACAAGCCGCAAAGTCTGTTCGGTGATCTTGTGCCGTCAGATAAGGGTGAAATTGACACTCGCATAGACCCGTTTGCCAGTGGCACCCGTTCTGAGCTTTCTCAGATGAAAGAAACTGGAATGGCTGATCAGGCAGCAGTTAATTTGGAAGAATCATGGAAAGGTAATGCTGAATTTCCTGAGCTTCCACATATTGCCGACACAGAGGTTTTCAATAAAAACCAGAACTGGCTGGCAGATGCAAAGAACGTATTCCGTAGTCCAGATTCTCTTGCTCAATCGTTTTTGCAGCAAGCAAATAAAGGTGCTAAAGGTCGTGAACCTCAGTACCGGAAGGGCAAAGACTCAAGTGGCAACATGATTATTGAGAAGCGTGGCGCGAAGGATTATGAGCCTTTTGCTTACATCAATACTTCAGGTATGGATTGGCGTGATGTCAGGGATACGGCAGTTCAGACAGCACCTTATATTGCCGCTGGTATGTTAAGCGGTGGTTTTACAGCAGGTATGCCTTGGCTGTTCAGAGCTGGCAGTATGGTTGCTTCAGAAGAAGCTACTTTATTCGCCACAAAGGGTTTCGCTGGAGAGAAAGTCAGTGAAGCTGATATGTGGCTCACGGGTCTGACCGCACCGCTTGGCGTGACCGGATTGAACAAAGTTGCAGGTAAGGCATTTGTTGGAGAGGCGTTTTCCACGAAACAGATGGATGCGGCTAGAATACTGGCTCAGAAGTCCGGTGTTAAAACCCCGACTGAACACACCATCAATTTATTTGCACAACGCGAAGCCGGTCAGATTTCAAAGAAATATTCAGATATGTCGCTGATAACTGCTGGCGAAACAGGTATGCCTTTATCTAAAGCTGACATGATGCCTGAAACTACTCAGGCTGAAAGATTAGCCAAGGGCAAGCAACGCGCTAAAGAAGCCGGATTATCTGACGTTGCAGAGATGTCAGAAAACGTCAATGAGCAGGCAATCAAGCAGCGTGAATTTATCGAAGGCAAGCGTGATCTGGCAAACGCAAGCAGACCGGAAGCTCAAACCGGCAATGAATTTATTGAATTGGTTGGTGGTCAGGCAAGATCAGAGAAAGCCGCTGCCGAACAATTGTATTCAGTACGACCATTTGCATCAACTCAGCAAGTTCCAACAGGTTCACCTGTAACGACTGTAGGGGCTGTTCCGAGTCATCAGGGCGTGAGGGCAGGGCTTGTTACCAAAGTAGAGCCAAATGCCGAAATACTTGATCTGAGGGCGCGTCTGAAGGCTGTTGGTAAAACACATCGGCTGGATTTGCAGTCAAACAAAGATACGTTCAAAAAATCACGCAAATACATGACAAATCTTAATAAGGATTTGGATGATATGGTTGCGCGTGGTAAATGGTCTATTGGTGAAGTTGATGACATTTACCGGAGCATCAATAACCAGATTACCAACGCAAAAAGAAGCTCTGACAAAAAGGTTTTGGGTGAGATAAAAGAAACCTATAGGGATTGGGTTGAGAAGAAACTTATCCCGACACTTAAACCGGAAGAATCAGATTCAATGCGACAATTATTTAATGCTTCTGACGCTTATGGTGAGTACATCAGAAAATGGGGCAAGGATGATGCCGTTGGCAAGATTGTCAGTGATATTGCCAATGGAAAAGCTGATCCTGAACTTGTTATTCCAGCCTTATTTGGTGGTGAGACTATCGATATTACTGCCAAGCAAGCAAGCCATATCGTTGATTTGCTGCCAAGAGAAAAACAGGCGGCAATGCAGGACATTATGAGGGAAGGCATTTTCAGGCGCATATTCGCCAGCCCGAAAACAGGCAGGACAAAGGAAGCTGCCAGTGATGTTCTGAAAGAGCTTGATGCCCTTATCGGTAGTGGTGGCAGGACTGACCTTGGAAATTACCTTTTCAGAAGTGGCTCAAAAACACGCGAGGATTTATACACGATCAGGAACATAATGGAACTGATCAGCAATGATGACAAGATGAAGCAGCAAGCCACTGGTCAGGCATTGTCAGCCTTATACGCACGGATTAATACGCCATTTGGATTCAGGGTTGTCACAGCCTTACCAGATTGGCACGCACGGGCATTTAGGGGTCGCCGCGCTCGAAGGATGCTTGATCCGCTCAGACCTGATCTGAAGTCTGATGCTCTTGGCGGCGGAGTAGCCGGTGGAATTATCTCTCAAAATGTTGGTGGTGAAGAATGATCTACGAATACGAATGTAGTGAATGTCATGTCCGTGCTGAGAAAGTGCGTAAAATAATGGACAGGAATCTGGTGTTCCCATGTAATTGTGGGGGAGTATTTGAGCATAAGATTTTCACTGCGCCAGCAGGTCATGTGCAGGAGGAATGTCACTACCGCTGCCCTGCTACCGGAATTGAAACTACATCTTGGAGACAACGCAGGAATATCTTTGCCGAACATGAGCTGGTTCAGATAGATCAGGATGAACATAAGGAGAAAAAGTCAAAGGTCTTCAAAAAGAAAGAGAAACGTGACAAACTAGCCAAGGATTATTTACCAAAAGACCTGCATAAGCAGATCAAAACCATCGGCATGAACGCTAAAGTTGGTTTTCATGCCTAACCAAGAGGCAAGATAAACATGGGTGAGAAATTCGATTTAGCAGATGCCATTGCGGAAGAAGCAGAATTGCTTGAAAACGCTGATGAAGCTGATGCCGATGAGATTGTTGAAACAACGGCAGAGGTAAAGTCAGATGAGCAGGACATTGAAGAAACGGTTGAGACTGAAGAAGTTGAAGAAGTTGAAGCTAAAGCTGAAGATAGCGAAGAAGAATCTGATGAAAGCGGGGATGAGCCAGAGTCACTTGAACCGCTGGAGCATTGGTCTGAAGAAGTAAAAGCAGCTTTCAACAGAGTTGATCCAGAAGCGCAACAGGCGTGGATCGATCAGCATAAAACCTTCCAGCGCGGCTACAATGAACTGGTCGAAAAGAGCAAAGGATTTGAAGATCAGGTTTCTTCAAGTGCTGAAGTAAATAATATCCTGAAAGAATTTGAACCCCTGTGGAGAGCACAGGGTATGAATGTTGCCCAAGGTGTCGGACAGTTGACACAATGGGCTTATGCGTTATCGCGCAACCCCGCAGAGGTACTGCCACAGTTGGCACAGATATACGGTATCGATTTAGGGGATTTGGGCAAAGACGCGCCATATGTTGCACCTGAAGATCGCGCAAGAGATACGCGCATGAATCAGCTTGAGCAACGTGTTAGTCAGCAAGATGCGGCTGCGGCACAACAGCAACAAAATCAGTTGATTGGGCAAATTGAAGCCTTTCGTGATACGACTGACGCAGATGGTAATATTGTGAACGTGCATTTCGATGCTGTTATTGATCATATTACTGGTATGTACCAAAGCGGTTATAAAGGACAGCTTACCGATGCTTACGAGCAGGCTTGCTGGACGAATCCAGAGGTACGCCAGAAAATGATCCAAGGTGTTGAAACGAAAACGGTTCAGAAAACTACCCTGCAACGTCAGGTCGATGCGAAAAGGGCGCGAAAAGCGTCAGGTCAACGTGTGAGGCAAACGCAAGCACCGATAGTCGGTAACGATATGGACGATCTGGAACTTGGAGAGTTCATTGAGCAGTTGGCTAAGGAGCAGCTTGCAAGTGGGTAATTTCTTAAACAACGAAGGAGCCAATCATGGCATCAGTTAATATTTCCGAACTGGTAACTTCGACCCTGCGGAAACGCAACAATATGTTCGCTGATAACATCACGAATGATATTGCGCTTCTAGCCTACCTCAAACGTGGCAATCGCATCGTTAAGGTTGGTGGTGGTCGAGTGATTACTGAATCTCTCATTTATCCAGAAAACGGTACTGCTAAGTGGTATCGAGATATGGACACGTTCACGATTGCAGCAGAAGAAATTCTTGATGCTGCCGAGTTCGATTGGTCACAGTTGGGTGCTTTCATCTATCTGACAGGTCGTGAGAAAATCATGAACCGCAGCACCGAAGAAGCGATTGATCTGGTTCGCGCCAGATTGGAAGCTGCTCAGGCTACGCTGTCCAATATGACGGGTGCAGCTCTTTATTCAGATGGTCTTACTTCAAATCAGCTTGCTGGTTTGAGACATCTGGTTCAGGACGTTCCAACCGCAGCCGGTACAGTTGGCGGCATCAATCAGGTCACAAGTACATGGTGGCAGAACGCTGCAAATTCAGTCGCAGCCGGTACGCTTGCCGCTACCAACATCCAGACCAATATGAACAACATTTGGTTGAAGATGAAACGTGGTGCTGACAAGTGCAACCTGATCTCCGCAGATTACAAGACTTACCAGTTTTATTGGGAGTCTCTGCAAGCAATCCAGCGTATTCAACAGGCTCAGTCTGCTGATGCTGGCTACCAAGAACTGTTCTTCAATGGTTCTCCGGTTCTTGCTGATGATCAAGCACCAGCCAATCACATGTACTTCCTTAACACGAAGTATCTGAAGCTGAAATGTGCGCCTGATCGTATGTGGTCGCCTGATACCAAACGGCTCATTGACAATGCCGATTACGAAGTCACTCCTATCTGGTTCGCCGGACAGTTGGTTACTTCTAATCGTGAGCGTCAGGGTGTCCTGTTTGAAGCAACCTGATCTGGTTAGTTAGAAGCGTGGGGTCAGTTTCGGCTGACCCCATTTCTGGAG